>DATICC010000564.1:0-8304 GCA_035457045.1 Woeseiaceae bacterium
CACCGTCAGCGCGGCCGCTACCTGCGGTCCGGTGTAGGGAAGGTCGAATACGCTGATGAACAATCCGGCCGTCACCAATGCAACCGCGGCGGTCGCGACGAACATGTCGAGGAAGAACGCCACCGCGAGCCAGGCGAGTGCGAGACGATTGTGGGCGGCGAAGCCCTTGACCAGGCTCTCACCGGTTGCCGATGCATAGTCCACGGCAAAGCGAAACGCCGGGTACTTGAGCACAACGATCAGGGTGATGATTAGCGCAAACGACAAGCCATAGTCGGCGCCGGCGCGAGTGGATTGCACGAGATGCGACACGCCGATCGCGATGGCCGCCAGCATCATGCCGGGACCGAGCCTTGCCACCCAGGACACCGGGTCAGCTCGCACGATGAGCCATCGGGGTCAGGCCCCGACCAGCTGCTTCGACCTTACTCCCACTCGTACGTGAAGCGCATGCCCGCGGTCCGCGGCCGGCGGTGGCCGAAGAAGTGCGAGGGGTTGATGCCGCCGTTGTTGTTCAGTCCATCATACGTGAACTCGTCGGTCAGGTTCTCGACGTAGGCCCCGATGCCCCAGTTCGCGGGACTGCGGTAATTGATGCGGAACGCCAGCTCCGTATTCGAGGGAATCATGGTTTCCGACAGGCCCTCCCAGCCGCCGCCGCGCTCCGACTCGTAGGTCACGTCGATGCTCGCCTTGATCTCGCCCTGGCCAAGGTCGAAGTAGCCGTTCAGCACAGCCGCACCCGTGTACTCGGGAGCCCAGAACAGCGGCGATCCCTCGCATCCTTCCGGGTCCGGCAGGCCGCAGATGCTTTGCAGCTCCGTGGCTTCGCTGTCCAGCCAGGACAGCGCCAGGAACAAGTCGAAGTTCTCGCCAAACGCCATGGTTGCCGAGCCCTCGAGACCCTTGCTCTTGACCTTGCCGACGTTCTCCACGTTCGACGCGCCGCCGTCGAATACCACCACCTGCAGGTCCTGGTAGTCGTAGTAGAAAGCGTTGATGTTGAAGACCATGCCGCCGTCCAGAAACGTGTCCTTGTAGCCGATCTCGTAGGAGTCCGCGACTTCGGGATTGAAGGTGTTGGGCAGGGCACCATCCGCCTGGCTCACGTCCGTTGTCCCGCCGCCGATGCCGTTGCCGTCCGCATCGGTCAGGGCGAAACTGCCGAAACCACCGGATTTGAATCCTTCGGTATAGCTCGCATATACGAGCGCCGTATCCGTGGGCTGGAAGCGCAACAGGAAACGCAATTGCGTATCGTCCCAGCTTTGCGTATCCGTTATGTCCCCGGCGGTGGAGAACCCGTAAGCCCAGTAGGGCCCGAGTTCGCTTACCGGCGTCGGCACGTTGATGGTGAAGTCCTTCTCATCATCGGTATACCGCACGCCCACACCGACATCCCAGCGATCATTCAGTGCGTAAGCCAGATCCACGTAGGTGGACCAGCCCGTGTACTTGCCGACGATGCGGCCGGACTCCGTGAGATTGCCATCGGCGCTCGGCGTGAAAACAGAACCGTAATAGTTGTACAGGTCGACGCAGCCGGTAAAGGTCTGGCCGCCGTTATAGGCGTAACCGTAGTACTGGCAGAAATAGTCTTCCTGTCCCATGAACGTGAATCGCGCGTCGATCTCTTCCCGGTAGAACGACACGCCCGCGTACCAGGACAGGGGTCCGTCGGTGTCCGAGGTCAGCCGGAATTCCTGCTGCGCATAATCGCCGGTCTGGTCCTGCCGGTAATTGACGATCGACAGCGGCGTGCCGTCGTAGTCTTCGTTGTAATAATAGTCGTGGTCCTTGTAGCCCGTCAGCGAGGTCAGCGTCGCGAAGTCGAAGTCGTAGTCGAGACGCAGGCCGAGTGTCAGTATGGTTGCATCGTCGTTATCGCCGCCCGACTGGTCGCTATCGGTATCGCGCTCGTCGCCGCGCAGCGGCACCTCGCCGAGTGCCGCCTCGAACGTATCCCAGATATCCCCGACCTCGATGGCGCGATAGACCGAGCCGGATTGCTTCCGGTCCTCGTATTCCACGGTGGTATCGATGCTCAGTGCCTCGTTTTCGTAGCGCGTGGACCAGCGTATCGCAGCCTTCTCGTGCTCGATCAGGTCGGTGTCATTGAAATAATTGTGCACGAAGCCGTCTTCCTGCGAGTAATAGCCGGCGAAGCGCATGGCAAAACTGTCGCTGACCGGTACATTGATCGCGCCTTCGCCGACGGCATGGCTGCGCTCGCCGACGTCCAGATCGAAATAGCCGCTCACGTCACCGCCAACTTCGGCCTTCTTGGTATGCACGCTGAATGCGCCGCCGATGGAGTTTCGGCCGAACAGGAAACCTTGCGGGCCGCGCAGGATCTCCGCGCGGTCGATGTCATAAAGGCTGGTTACAGCAGATCCGTTTCGGCCTTCGTACAGTTCGTTCTTGAAGAATGCGGCGGACGGGTCGCCACCGACGCCGAAATCCTGGGTGCGGATGCCGCGCACGTTGATCGCATCGATGAAACTGTCCTGGCTGTTGCCGCTCACGCCCGGTGTGAACATCACCAGGTCCTTGACGTCGTTCAGGTTGACGTCACGGCTGAATTCCCCGGTGATCGCCGTGATCGCAAGCGGCACGTCCTGCACGGATTCGGCGCGCCGTGTCGCAGTGACCGTAATTTCCTCTATGACCTGCGCCTCGGATACACCCAGCGCGCCGCTCATGATGGCCACAGTCACGGCTTTCGAAATCGCCGATCGTCTGGCCTGCGGCGGCTGCATTGCGGACACAGACGCAGGCCTGCTGCGGTACTCGTGCCTGTTCCTCATGGATGCGCGACGCATGTCCTATCTCCTTGTTTTTATTAGCTTATTTCGAAAGCTTGCAACTTTCCGGGCGCTTTGAAGCACACTGCCGCCCGTTTGGACCAGGTACATTGTTCTCCCCGCCCGCTGCAACTGTCAATCTGACATTTCAACCTGTGCCGCACGCAGCTCCTCGAGCATCGGTGCAAGTTGTGTTTCGTACCGTCGCCAGCGTCCGATCGAGCGCGTATGCGCAGGTTCCCGTACCTGTACCGCACTGGCCGTGGAAACCGCTGTTCTTTGCTCGTGAAAATTGAGACAGCGCTCGTCCCAGGGAAGTTCGAGGTAATCGATCAGCGCACGTGCATTGCTTTCGAGGTTTCGGACCGTGTCCTCGTAGCATATATCGTGAAAGCGGCCCGCAAAACGCTCGCGCAAGACCCGCATCAGGTGCCAATAGCGCGCGTGATGGCGCGCCATCTCGCGCTGGTCGTAGGAATGCAGGTACGCATCCGCAAACAACTGCTTGAAGCTCGAAAACGAGGCGTCGCGGGGATCGCGCACCAGGTGCACGATTTTCGCGTTGGGCAGTGCTTTCAGTATCATTGGAATGTACAGGTAGTTCTGTGGCAATTTGTCGATGAAGTGCGGTGTATTGCCCTGCATCTTCCGCGTGGTTTCCAGGTACATGCCTCCGATCTTGCGTGCATCGAGCCGCATCGCCTCGCGGAACAGGCCGGCCGAGAATCGTTTCGGGTCCTGGTAATTGCTCAAGCGGCGTATGGCAAGACCGAACTGTTGCAGCTCGCCGGCCGAATGCACCTGCGGATGACTGCTGATGATGCGCTCGATGAGCGTGGTGCCGCTGCGCGGCTGTCCCAGGACGAATATGGGCGCGCTGCTCTCATGCCCCGGCTCGCCGGAGGCCAGCCAGCCTTCAGTGAAACTTCGCGTGAGAAATTCGAACATCTCGATCTCGGCCTGCTCATCGTACTCGACCGTCTTGCGACGTTCACCGGCGCCCTTGCTGAAAGCCTCGAACGCCGCATCCCATTCTTCGAGGTCCTCGTACTCCTTGCCGATCGCGTAGTAATAGAACGCCAGTGCACGAGGATGAACGCCTGGCCTATCCGCCAGCTTGCGCATTTGCCCGATGTGCGTGCTGTCCCTGGCCTTTGCGGCTGCCGACAGCGACCAGTGCGCCTGCGGGCTGTCCGGCTGCAGTGCGATGATTTGCTCGAATATCCGTTGCGCTTCCGCCGTGAGACCGTGGTAGACGAGGTTGTTGGCAAGATTCTGCAGGAACGGCGTGTGTTTCGGCGCTTTGCCGGTCGCAAGCTCGTAATAGCGCCTTGCATCGTCGTACTCACCCATGAGCGAGGCGACGGTGCCGAGCAGGTCATTGACCATCGGGTCCTCGGATTGCACTTTCTCCGCTTCACGCAAGGCCAGGTCCGCGAGATTCACCTGTCCCTCGCCCATGTAGAGCTTGGCAAGATGAGCCCACGCCGCCGCGTGTGAGGGATCGAGCTTGGTAACGGAGCCGAAAGCGCTGAATGCGTTCCGTCGGTCCTTTGCCTCGAGCGCCACCAGCCCGACCAGGAAATGCGCCTGCACGAGGTCCGGCTTGATGCGAATCGCCTGCTGGCAGCAGGCAGCTGCTGCGCGGATATCGCCTTTCTCCAGCAAATCGAATCCGCGATTCAGCAATGCGCGAAGTTCCTGCTGTTGCGATTGTGGTGCCGGCATATGGAGTCGTTTGTCGCGTGGTCGATCGATACTGCTCGTCGGCAGTATAGGCACAGGTGGCAGTCAAGTCAGCTGCGCTGATTGGCGCTGCCAATTCGGCATTTTCCCGTACAATGTCGCGCCATGATCCAGTTCAACCAGCTCGCGCTGCGCCGCGGCGTCAAACTGCTGCTCGAAGAAGTAACCCTGCAGATTCATGCCGGTCAGAAGGTCGGCATTACCGGCGCGAACGGTAGCGGCAAGTCCAGCCTTTTCTCTCTGATTCTAGGCGAGATCGGCCCCGATGGCGGCGATCTGCAGGTGCCTGCGGACTGGGTGATCGCGCATATTGCCCAGCAGACCCCATCGGATACCCGTGCCTGCCTGGAATACGTGCTGGATGGCGACCAGGAACTTCGCAAGATAGAGAAGTTGCTGCAAGACGCCGAGCTGCATCACGACGGCGAAGCGCTCGCGCACCTGCACGCAGACTTCGCTCACATCGACGGGTATACCGCAAGGAGCCGGGCCGGACAGCTGCTGCACGGGCTCGGATTCACGACGGCCGACGAACAGCGGCCGGTCGACGAGTTTTCAGGCGGATGGCGTATGCGTCTCAATGTCGCGCGCGCCCTCATGTGCCGTTCGTCGTTGCTGCTGCTCGACGAGCCGACCAATCACCTCGATCTCGACACGGTCATCTGGCTGGAAGGATGGCTGCGCGACTATCCGGGAACGCTGTTGCTCATTTCCCATGACCGCGATTTTCTCGATTCCGTCGTCGGCCATATCCTCAATATCGAAAACCGGCACGCGACGCTGTACTCCGGCAACTATTCGGCGTTCGAACGCATCCGCGCCGAGCGGCTCGCCCACCAGCAATCGCAGTTCGAGAAACAGCAGCGAGAGGTGGCCCATATTCGTTCCTTCATCGACCGTTTTCGCGCCAAGGCATCCAAGGCGCGACAGGCGCAAAGCCGGATCAAGGCCCTGGAACGTATGCAGCTCATCGCGCCTGCCCATGTCGACTCGCCTTTTCATTTTTCGCTGCTCGAACCTGCAAAACTCCCGCGGCCGTTGCTGCGCATGGATCACGCCGCCGTAGGCTATGGCCCGACTACCGTTTTGTCAGATGTGCGGCTCAGCCTCTCACCGGGCGATCGGATCGGACTGCTGGGTCGCAATGGCGCCGGCAAATCCACCCTGATCAAGCTGCTCGCCGGCACGCTGGAATTGCAGGGCGGCGAGTTGATTCGGGCAAACGATCTGGAGACAGGTTACTTCGCGCAGCACCAGGTCGAGCAGTTGCGGCCGGATCGCACACCGCTCGAACACCTGTACGAGCTGGCGCCGCGGGCGCGTGAACTGGAACTCAGGAACTATCTCGGCGGATTCGGTTTTTCCGGCGACACCGTGCTCATGCCAACGGGACCGTTCTCCGGCGGCGAGAAGTCGCGACTCGCACTGGCACTGCTCGTGTATCACCGGCCAAACCTCCTGCTGCTAGATGAGCCGACCAATCACCTCGACCTGGAAATGCGCCAGGCACTCGCCACGGCGCTGCAGGAATTTTCCGGTGCGATGGTGATCGTGTCCCATGACAGGCACCTGTTGAGGGTGACGACCGACCAGCTGTTGCTGGTGCACGACGGCCAGGTATCCGAATTCGAAGGCAGCCTCGATGACTATCCGGCCTGGCTGGCAGCGCAGAACAAGGCTGGCGGCAACCTGCTTCGCTCACCCGCTCCGCAACCCCCGGTCGACGACAGGAAGGACAGGAAGCGGCGCGAAGCTGAACAACGCCAGCGCCAGCGGCCGCTGAACCGCCGCATCGAGAAAGCCGAGGCGGCGATTGCGACATTGCAATCGAGGAAAAGGGAGCTCGAGGAACGGCTGGCCCAGGCCGGGCTGTACGAGGCCGGGCGCAGGGACGAGTTGAAATCGGTGCTGGAGGAGCAGGCCGATGTGAACTGGCAACTGGCGAAAGAGGAAGCCAACTGGCTCGAAGCGCACGAGGAACTCGAACGGGCCGGCTGAATTCACGCAGGCAAGATCCGGCCGTGTTTTTCGCTACAATTGCTAACTGAAGCAGCGACGGGACCCCGGCATGGACGACGTTTCGGTGACAAGAATCAGAAGCGGCAGCGAATACATCGAGAGCCTGCGCGACCGGGACCTGACGATTTACTATCTCGGCGCTCTCGTCAAGGATCCGGTCGAGCACCCGGTGATCCGGCCGTCGATCAATGCGGTTGCGGAGACTTATGATCTCGCGTTGCGCGATCCGGAGCTTGCGTCGGTCATCTCACCGCTCACCGGCGAGCGCATCAGCCGCTTTCTGCACATCGCCGAAAGTGCGGCCGATCTCGTCATGCAGAACAAGATGCAGCGGCGCCTCGGGCAACTGACAGGAACCTGTTTCCAGCGTTGCGTTGGGATGGACGCCATCAATTCGCTGCATTCGGTCACGTTCGAGATCGACGAGGCGCACGGGACGAGCTATCACCGGCGATTCCTCGATTTCGTATCGATGGTGCAAAAGCGGGGTTACGTGATCGGTGGTGCCATGACGGACGTCAAGGGCGATCGGGGCAAAGCGCCGCACCAGCAGGACGACACCGACCTGTTCGTCCATGTCAGCAAACGCAGCGATGAAGGCGTATGGATCCGGGGCGCGAAGGCACACCAGACAGGCTGCATCAATTCCCACTGGATGCTGGTCATGCCCACGCTGCGACTGACCGACAAGGACAGGGACTTTGCCATCATCGCGGCGATACCGGTCGATGCACCCGGCATAACCTACATCTACGGCCGGCAATCCTGTGATACACGCGCGATGGAGCCCGGCGACATGGACTCCGGCAATGCACGTTTCGCCGGGCAGGAGGCGATGGTCATCTTCGATGACGTGTTCGTGCCTCATGACAGGATATTCATGGATGGCGAATTCGAATTCGCATCCACGCTGGTGGAGCGCTTCACCTGCTACCACCGCCGCAGTTACGTGTGCAAGTCCGGCGTCGGCGATGTGCTTATCGGTGCGGCCGCCGCCATCGCCGATTACAACGGCGTGGAGAAGTCATCGCACATCCGCGATAAGCTGGTCGAGATGACACACCTGAACGAAACGATCTACAGTACCGGCATCGCCTCCAGCTACCAGGCGTCGAAGATGAAGTCGGGCGTCTGGCAGAACGACAACATGATCGCCAACGTCTGCAAGCACCATGTCACTCGCATTCCCTACGAAATCGGCCGGCTTGCCCAGGACCTGGCCGGCGGCATCGTGGCCACGGCACCATCGCAACAGGATCTGGATAATCCGGCGATCGGCGAGCTGATTCGCAAGTACCTGAAAGGGCGCAAGGAGATTGCCACAGAGGACAGGTTGCGCATCGTCCGCCTGATCGAGAACATGACACTGGGCCGGAATGCCGTCGGTTACCTTACCGAGTCCATGCATGGCGCGGGATCGCCGCAGGCTCAGCGGGTACAGATCGCGCGTGAGATGCAGCTCGGGTTCAAGAAATCGCTGGCGAAGACGCTGGCCGGGATTGCGCCTGAATCCGCCGAAGAAATCAGCGAGGACCTGGTCGACTACATGGCGGCCGTGTTTCGCCCGGTCCCGAGCGACAAGAACCAAAAATCTCCCCGACAGGAGCAAGAAATGTCGAAAACCATCAAGGCATCGGAATTGCCGGGCCTGATCGGACAGGAGTTCCCTCCGTCCCCGTGGATAGAAATCACCCAGGAACGGGTCAATCTCTTTGCCGATGCGACCAACGACCAC
>DATICC010000565.1:0-2905 GCA_035457045.1 Woeseiaceae bacterium
CGATCAACGGCAAGAAAATGTCGAAGTCGCGCGGCACGTTCATCAATGCCCGTACCTATTTGCGGCATCTCGATCCGAACTATTTGCGCTACTACTACGCAGCGAAGCTTGGCCCGGGCATGGATGACATCGATTTGAGCCTCGACGATTTCGCGGCCCGGGTGAATGCCGACCTGGTCGGGAAGCTGGTCAACATCGCCAGCCGCTGTGCCGGGTTCATCAGCCGGAATTTCTCCGGCCGGATGTCGGCAATCCTCGACGACCAGGATCTGTTCGACAGCTTTAGCGGGGTTTCTGAGCAAATCGCGGCGCATTACGAGGAGCGCGAGTATTCCAAGGCGATGCGGGTCATCATGTCGCTGGCGGACGAAGCCAATCGCTATATCGAGCAGAAGAAACCGTGGTTGCTTGCCAGGGACCCGGCACAGCTAGCCGGCGTACAGGCGATCTGCACCCAGGGCCTGAACCTGTTTCGCATGCTGATGATCTACCTGTCGCCGGTATTGCCGGGCCTCGCGGAAAAGTCGCGCGCCCTGTTCCGCGAACAGGCGTGGACCTGGCAATCTGCCGCCGAACCGCTGTTGAACCACGCGATCAACGATTACGAGCCGCTCCTGGTGCGCGTCGAGCCTGCCCAGCTCGAGCGCATCATCGAGGAATCCAGGGAGAGCAACAACGTGTCTGCGAACAAGCCGGAAACACCGCAAATCAGCATCGACGAGTTTTCCCGTATCGATCTTCGCGTGGCGAAGATCCTGAACGCCGAAGCCGTGGAAGGCGCCGACAAACTGCTGCAGCTGACCCTGGACATCGGCGACGGCACGCGCAAGGTCTTTGCCGGCATCAAGTCCGCGTACGAACCATCGGCGCTGACAGGGCGTTTCGTGGTCGTGGTCGCCAACCTGGAGCCCAGGAAAATGCGCTTCGGTACCTCCGAAGGCATGGTGCTGGCGGCCGGCCCGGGCGGCAAGGACATATTCCTCGTGTCGCCGGATTCGGGCGCACAGGCGGGCATGCGCGTCAAGTAGCCGCTACTGTCGTCCACACACTACAATAGTGCGAACAGTAGCGCCAAATCGGCAATTATTGTTACGACCAATCCATGAGCGAAATTTTCCTCATCCTCATCGGCACCGTACTGGTCAACAACTTCGTGCTGGTGCGATTCCTCGGACTGTGTCCGTTCCTTGGCGTATCGCGAAATCTCGAAGCGGCATTCGGCATGTCGCTTGCCACTGCTTTCGTGCTGACGCTCTCGTCCGCGGTCAGTTACCTGTTGCACCACTACCTGTTGGTGCCGCTGCAGATCGAGTACCTGCAAACCATCGGCTTCATTCTTGTCATTGCGGTGAGCGTGCAGTTTACCGAGATCATGGTGCGGCGCCTGAGTCCTTTGCTGGACCAGGTGCTCGGAATCTTCATCCCGTTGATTGCGACCAACTGCGCGGTACTGGGTGTGGCGCTGCTCAATGTCCAGCAGGCGAAAGGATTTGTGCAATCCGTGTTTTTCGGTTTCGGCGCATCGATGGGGTTTGCCCTCGTGCTGGTGCTGTTTGCAGCCATCCGCGAGCGCCTGGACGCGGCAGACATTCCGCTGCCGTTCCGCGGAACGGCTATTGCCCTGATGACGGCCGGCATTATGTCGCTTGCTTTCATGGGATTCTCCGGCATGGCAAGGCCTTGACCGGTGCCGGTCGCGTCTGAGGGCCCCGTATGCTGACGGCTGTTCTGACGGCGATCGTGGCGATCACCGCCATTGCGCTGATTGCCGGACTGCTGCTGAGCCTCGCGAACCGGCGTCTGCCCGCGAACGTCGATACGCTGGTCGAGCAGGTCAATGAGCTCCTTCCGCAAACGCAATGCGGACAATGCGGATACCCGGGTTGCCGGCCGTATGCCGCCGCCATAGTGGAAGCCTCTGCGGCCATCAACCTGTGTCCGCCCGGTGGCGCGGACACGGTGCAACGGCTGGCGGCACTGCTGGGCCGGGATGCGCCGCCGCTGCAGGCTCCTGTGGCTGCAACTGCAAGGGTCGCGCAGATCAACGAAGCCTTGTGTATCGGTTGCACGTATTGCCGCGCTGCCTGCCCGGTCGATGCCATCGTCGGTGCACACCACTACATGCACACGGTCATCGCCGCGGAATGCACGGGCTGTGAGCTGTGCGTCCCACGCTGCCCGGTCGATTGCATCAGCATGGTTGCCGCCCGATGACCGCCGCCGCAACCTTCGACCTCGGCACGTTGCATGGCGGGCTGCGCCTCCCCGGCGAAAAGGAGACATCGACTGCAAGCCGGATCCGCACAGCGCCGGTACCGTCGCAGCTCTACATCCCGATCACGCAACACGTCGGGGAAGCGGCGCAGCCGGTCGTCGGCATGGGCGAAAAGGTCCTCAAGGGACAACTGCTCGCGACCGCGTACGGCTCGCTGAGTGCGCCGGTGCATGCGTCGACATCCGGCACGATCGTTGCCATCGAAGCATGGCCCGTGTCGCAGCGCCACGGCGAGACCGGTCCCTGCATGATTCTCGAAAGCGACGGCGAGGACCGCGCCCTGCGATACGAGGATCGCCCTCTGCCATTCGAATCGATCGCGCCGGACGTTCTGCTGCAGACCATACTCGATGGCGGCATCGTCGGGCTCGGTGGCGCCGTGTTTCCGACAGCGCAAAAGCTGATGCAGGCGGTGACGGCTCCGCTGACGCACCTGATTCTCAACGGCGTGGAGTGCGAACCGTACATCAGCTGCGATGACATGCTGATGCGCGAACGCGCAGCAGAGGTCCTCGGCGGGGCGCAAATCCTGATGCACGCACTGGGCCTGGGCCGTTGCTTCGTTGCGATCGAGAGCGACAAGCCCGATGCCGTACGTGGACTTGCGACAGGGCTCGGTGAACTGTGTGA
>DATICC010000566.1:0-9506 GCA_035457045.1 Woeseiaceae bacterium
GGGAGGTCCGGTCGGTCTACCACGGCCGGGTGGTGTTTGCCGACTGGCTCTCGGGCCTGGGACTGCTGGTCATCGTCGATCATGGCGAAGGGTTCATGACCTTGTACGGCTACAACGAGACCCTGCTGAAAGCGACCGGCGACTGGGTCGCCCCCGGCGATGTCATTGCGACGGTTGGTGATTCGGGGGGGCAGTCGCAGTCCGGGCTGTACTTCGAAATCCGCCAGGGCACAACGCCGGTCAATCCGCGCCGCTGGATTACCCGCAATCCGCGCAGCTGAGGGCCCTGTGCTATTGTCTGGAACGGTGCGTTAGAGAGGCGCCGGGCCAGAAATGCGAGAACAGCGGCCCGCGACCCCGGAGTATATCCACATGTCCCTGAAAGCCAGAGCCGCCCTGGTCCTGACCATAGGCACCGTACTGGGCCTCGGGCTGTCCATCGGGGGCACTTATCTGAAAGACCCGGTTCAGCCCGACCCGCGGGACCTCGACTGGGAGCAGGCGCGGCTTTTTGCCGAAGTCATCGAGCGGGTCAAGCAGGATTATGTCGAGCCGGTCGACGATGCCGAATTACTGGAGAGCGCTATCCGGGGGATGGTGGCAAATCTCGATGCGCACTCCGAATTTCTCGACGCCGATGAATACGAAGACATCCGCATCAGCACCACAGGCAGGTATTCCGGCATCGGACTCGAAGTCAGCACGGTCGATGGTGAGATCCTGATCGTAGCGCCGATCGACGGCACGCCGGCACACCGCGCCGGACTCCAGGCCGGCGATGTCATCGTGGCAATCGATGGGACGACCGTGGTGAACGAAGGACTGCAGCAGACCATCGCGCGCATGCGGGGCCGCGAGGGCACGCTGGTTACCATTACCGTTTTGCGCGGCGAGGAAGACGAAGCGCACGTTTTCAGTTTGCGGCGGGAGAGCATACAGACGGCAAGCGTGCGCCACGAACTACTCGAGCCGGCTTACGGATACGTCCGCGTGAGCCAGTTCAATGACACGACTGCCGAAGAACTGAGCCGCGCGGTCGACGACCTGCAACGGGCCGAAGACGACGCGCAAGGCATAATGCTGGCTGGACTGATACTGGACCTGCGCAACAATCCGGGCGGCGTACTCGATGCGGCAGTCGATGTGTCAGACCTCTTCCTCGATTCGGGCGTCATCGTGTCGGCGGACGGCCGCACCCCGGAATCACGTTTTACCCGCAACGCCCATCGCGGTGACATCCTGGATGGAGCGCCGATCGTCGTACTGGTCAACAATGGCTCGGCCTCTGCGTCCGAGATCGTCGCCGGCGCGCTGCGTGACCACCACCGGGCGCTGATCGTCGGTACCACCACGTTTGGCAAAGGTCTCGTTCAGACCGTGATGCCCTTGTCCAAAGGCCGGGCAATCAAGCTGACGACATCGCGCTATTACACACCGTCCGGCGAATCGATCGACGCAACCGGCATCATGCCCGATGTCGTGGTCGAGGGATCGGGGCACTACCCGGAGCCGAGCTTGCAGGCCGGAGTCGATCGCGAAGGTGATGCACAGCTGATCGAAGCAATCGAACGCCTGCGCAGCCATCGGATTCTCCAGTCCAGCGCAGAGTAGACCGCGGGCGCCGCGTTTGATTTCTGTCCAGGCAGCAAAATGGGTGATCCCGGCAGTTGCGTGGTTAATGCTCAGTGCAATGGCCGATGCCGAACCGGTTCCGCGCATTGCTATCATCATCGACGATCTCGGGTACGAACTCGAAGCGGGCCGAAGGGCGGTGAATCTTCCCGGGCCGATCGCCTGCGCGGTATTGCCCTCGACGCCACGCGCCCGCGAACTCGCGCGTGCCGCACAGACGGCGGGCAAGGAGGTATTGCTGCATCTACCGATGCAATCCGAAAGCGACGGTGCGGATCAAGAGCCCGGGATGATTCGCCTGGATACCACGCGGGAGCAGTTCGCCAGGAGTTTTGCGGAAAGTTTCGAATCCGTTCCCTTCGCCATCGGCGTAAACAGTCATCGGGGCAGCCTGCTGACGCAACATCCCGGCCACATGGAATGGCTGATGGAAGAGATCACCGCGCGTGGCGACCTCGTGTTCGTCGACAGTTACACGACACACCGGAGCGTAGCGTTGCAACTGGCCAGGGAGAACGGCATACCATCGGTGCGGCGCGACGTGTTTCTCGACGCCGATCGCGATGACGAATCCATCGCACGCGAGTTCGATCGGCTGAAGCAGCTTTCGAGGTCGCGCGGTTTTGCAGTCGCCATCGGCCATCCGCATCCGGCAACGCTGGCATTTCTCGAGCGCGAGTTACCCGGGCTCGCGGCGCAGGGATATGAACTGGTCGGTATCCGGGAGTACGTGGCCCTGAAATACGGGGCGGGAAATACAGACGCGCTACCGCCGGAAGCCGGCGCCGCGACGGCAACAGCGGATTGAACCCTAGGGTGCAAATTCGATCAAATGGTCCGTTTTCCGGGAAGAGTGTGCAGATGACCAGGGACTCCGTCGTTTCCTGCCTGACAGGCGCATTGGCATGTGCTTTCGCCATCCTTGGCGGCGGCTTCGTGGAACGCGCGGGCGCACAGGAATCGGTCTCTGGTGACGTTGCGTGCACCATGCAATACGACCCGGTCTGCGGCGTGGACGGCAAGACCTACAGCAACGATTGTGTAGCAGGTGCCGCCGGGGTCGAGATAGCCGCCACGGGATCCTGTGCCGAGCCACCTTCAGAATCCGCTTGCGACGGCGAGTCGGATCCGGTCTGCGGCGAAGATGGCAAGACCTACGGGAATGCGTGTTTCGCGGCGGAGGCGGGCGTCGAAATAGTGTTCTACGGGCTTTGCCCCGACGCTGCGGCCTGCACCGAGGACTATGCACCGGTCTGCGGATCCGATGGCAACACCTACAGCAACGCCTGTTTCGCCGCGGCTGCGCAGGTCGATATAGTTGGCGACGGAATTTGCGAGGCTGCGAAGGTGACCTGCCCGGATGACTTCGAGCCGGTCTGCGGTGTTGACGGAAACACTTACGAAAACGTTTGTATCGCCCAGCAGGCCGCGGCAGAGATAGCGAGTCTCGGCGCCTGTGCCGGTTCCGAATGTCCCGCTGTGTATGAGCCGGTCTGCGGTGTAAATGCCCAGACTTACAGGAATCGGTGCGAAGCACAGCTCGCGCGCATGGCCGTGCAGCGTCGCGGCGTATGCGATGTAAGCAACTGTCCGGAAGTCATCGTGCCGGTGTGCGCGCCCGACGGCCAGTCTTACGACAATGCCTGCAAGGCCCAGGCAGCAGGGTTCGAGACCGTTACCGAGGGCGCATGCAACCTGCGGGCATGTCCGAAGGTGTTTGTGCCGGTTTGCGGCGCGGACGACAAGACCTATGGCAATGCCTGCCTCGCCGAAAGATCCGGAGCGCGAATCCTGCACGCCGGTCTGTGCGAAGCCCAGGGCCGCAACTGCCCGCGCGACTATCGGCCGGTTTGCGGTCTCGACGGCGTTACCTACGAGAACGAGTGCCATCTTGAGAATGCGGGCGAGACGATGGCTTACGCCGGGGCGTGCCTGGGCCAGTAGACACTGGCGAGCGCCGCAGGCGGATCGTTCAGGCTACAGCGTCACGCAGACCAGCCGGGCGCGAGGCGCCCGGAGGCGTCGCGACTATAGGGCAGCCATGCCAGACCGACGAACTCGATATGTATGTCCGTCGCCCTTGGTTTCACCAGCACTTCCTCGAGCTCCTCGGCTTGCGCATCGAAGGCCGTTTCCAGTGCGTCGATTTCCCGTTCCAGTTCTGCGTTCAGTGCTTCAAGATCCGAACGAACCTTCTGGGCGGTTTCCTTCGCCCGTGCAACGTCGCTCGCTTCTTTCTGTGCGCTTCCTGCGCTGCGAATCGTGGTTCCGACCCGGCTCGCTGTCGCGCTCGTGAGACGTTTGCGCCCCAGTAAGGCGCCAAGGACGGCTGTCCCCAATGACACCGCCGTATCCAGTTTCTTTTTCGTCGACTGCTGCTGTTCACGCTGAATCGCCTGTTCCGAGCGCAACAACCGGTTCTCCAGCACGAGCGCCTTGCTGCCATAACGTTTTCGCAGTTTGTCTACGGCGTCGTCGCGCTTCTCATTGGCGAGTTGTTGCAGGCGTACGCGAAACTCTCCCTCGGTTTCGCCGGGCTCCGATGTCATCCGGTACTTGCTGCTGCTATACAAACGGACGGACTGTGTTTTGCGCAGCCACTGCATCAGCGACTTCTCCCAGTCACGGTAGTTCTTTTCGCTTGCGGCGGCCGGCGGGCACTCCGCGAACCCTGCGCCAGCCAGAGGCGCATCGAGAAGTCCGTCTTTCGCCAGTGGCAATATCTCGGAGCTGTCCCAGTCGACCGGCAACGGACCGTCTCCGATCTCGGCCGTAACAAGCACCGGCCGGCGTTCATCGACATTCAGGCGACTATCGCTCAAAGCGATCTCCGCGGCGGCAATGACTCGCGGGTAGTAAACCAGGTTGCCACCGCCGGCCGGCAGGTAGACCTGGTGAATTCCCGGTGCGAGGACCGGCGCACCGCCGGCGCTTTCCTGCGCGGATTGCTGCGCGCTTGTCATCGCGACGGGTGGCGGAGGCGCCGGGGCAGCGCTTTGCCGCTTCGCCGCCGAACACAACGCCGAAATCTGCTCGCGGGTCAGCGGGCCGGCGAGGTAAGACATGGCCCAGCGCGTATGGAAAACCACGGGCGCGTCTTCGTGGACGTTGTGCAGCAGAAACCTTCTCTTGCCGAGACCTGCGAGCGTCTTCTCCATCGTCTGCCGGTCGAACGATTCGCTGCGCACACCCTCCAGCCCTTCCATCACGCGGGCCTTGTCACGCTCGGTCTGCAGCCGGCCTATGAACCAGGTCCCGGTATTCGACAGACCCTTGTAATCGAGGTCGACTGGATTCTGGGTCGCCAGCACCAGCCCGAGGCCATAAGCGCGAGCCTGTTTCAGCAAGGTGAGGAACAACCGTTTTGATGGCGGGTTCTCGGTTGGCGGCAGGTAACCGAAGAGCTCGTCCATATAAAGTATCGCGCGAAGGCTGGATGTGCCTTGCTGCGCGCGCATCCAGGCGATGATCTCGTTCAGCAGCATCGAAACGAAGAACATCCGCTGTGCATCATCCAGGTGCGCGATCGACATCACGGAAATTCGCGGTCTTCCGTCCCGGTCATAGAAGAGGTCTGCGGCCTTCAGTGAATCGCCCTGCAACCATGCCTCGAACCCGGGCGCGGCCAGCAGGTTGTTCAGCCTCATCGCGAGTTCGAAGCGCTCTTTAGGCGGGTATACGGAGTCCACGTCCATGACGCCGATCTTCCGCACCGGCGGATTCTGGATGGCGCCGATGAGATTCGAGATCTCAAGATCCTGATTCTGCCGCCAGGCATGATCCAGTATCTGCGAGAGCAGAATATGCTCACGGCTGGATATCGGATCTGCATCAATCGCCAGCAGGGAGAGCAGGCCCGTGGCCGTTGCCTGCACGCGTTCCCGGTAAAGATCGAGGTCCGCGATCAGGCCGGCACCCGGTGCGGCGAAGGATTGCAGCACCGAGACCGGAAGACCCGCACTGCTGCCGGGCGTATAGATGCGCACTTCGGCGTTCTGGCGCAGTCTTGCGATCCTTGCGCCGTCCTGCCCCCAGCTTGCCAGGCCTGTTTTCCACAACTCCGCCTGTGCGGCGGCGAACTCGCTGATGCTCTTGCCTTCGTCGCTGGCCTGCCTTGCATTGATCCAGGGCTCGAAATCTCCGGCCGCGAGGTCCGGAAACGTCAGCATCAGGTTGCCCAGGTCGCCCTTGGGGTCGATGGCTATCACCGGGATGTGGTCCATCGCGGCCTCTTCCAGCAGGCCTATTCCCAGCCCGGTCTTGCCGGAGCCGGTCATGCCGATAATGACGGCGTGGGTGGTCAGGTCCTTCGAGTCATACAGGACCAGTTCGTCGGACATCTCGCCCGTACTCTCATCGACACGTTTGCCGAGATAGAACGCGCCAAGTTTCTCGAAGTCGATCATGGACTGTACCCGTCGCAAGTCATTGCATTTGCCGCCGTCTACCAGCCGCAGCTTCTGTCCTTGTTCTGTTGCTTCAACCAGCCCATGAGAGGCTCGAAGTAGTCGATGATTGCGCTCGCATCCATCTCACGGGTGCCGGTCAGTTTTTCCAGAGTGTCCTGCCACGGCTGACTGGCGCCTGCGGCGAGCATTGCCTGCAGTCGGGTACCGGCCTCTTTGCTGTTGTAAACGGAGCAGGCGTGCAGCGGCCCGGCGTGACCCGCGGCATCGCACAGCGCACGCTGGAACTGGAACTGCAGGATGCGCGCGAGGAAATATCGCGTGTATGACGTGTTGCCCGGGATATGGTATTTCGCACCGGGGTCGAAATCCGCCTCGGTTCGTTCGACCGGTGCTGCAATTCCCTGGTAGCGGGTGCGCAGCTCCCACCAGGCTTTGTTGTAATCCTCCGGTGCGATGGCGCCGGAGAACACGCCCCAGCGCCATTCGTCGACCAGCTTGGCCCAGGGAAGCACGGCGATGCCCGCCAATGCGCGCTGCATCTGGCGGTTGATGATGGCCTCATAGCTGTCTTCCGATTCCTCGACCAGCCCGACTTCGTGCAGGTACTCGGGCGTCATCGACAAAGTGACGGTGTCGCCGATGGCCTCATGAAAGCCGCCGTGCGCTCCGCCCTGAAACAAGGGCGGCTGATCGCGATAGGCGCGCTGGTAGAAATTATGGCCGAGCTCATGATAGATGACACGCAGTTCTTCGTAGGTCTGCTTGATGCACATCTTGATGCGCAGGTCGTTGCCGGCGTCCAGCCCCCAGGCGCTGGCATGGCAGATCACGTCGCGGTCTGCCGGTTTGCTGAACATCGAGCGCTCCCAGAAAGTCTCGGGCAACGGTTCAAATCCGAGTGACACATAAAACTGTTCCGCCGAACGCACCATTTGCTGTGGCGTGTAGTTCTCCTCCCTCAGGGTCTTGTCGACATCGACGTCGGCTACCCAGGGGTAGGGTTCCAGCAGGTCGTAAATATTGTCCCAGGTCTGTGCCCACATGTTTCCGAGCAGGTGTGCGGGAATCGGGGCGTCCAGTGGCACCTTGTCTTCGCCATAGTGTCTGGCGAGTGCGTCGCGCGCATAACAATGCAATTCGTCGTACAGGGGCTTGACCTGGTTGTAGAGGCGAAGGGCTTCTGCCTCGAATTCGACCGGGCTCATGTCGTATTCCGCGCGCCACATCTCGCCGAGGTTGGCATAGCCGAGTTCGCTTGCTCCTTCGTTGGCGAGCTCGGCGAAACGCCGGTACTTGTCACGCATCGGCGGAGAGATCGTGCGCCAGCCGACCCAGGCATCGAGATTCTCTTCATAGTCACGGCTCTTCGCCATGATGTCCTCGAGTTTGCCGAGGTCCATGCAGTCACGGCCGTCCTCGGGGCAATACTTTCCGGCGCCGTACATGCCGGCGAGCTCGGTAGTAATCTCCGCCAGCTCCTTGCGTTTCTCCGGATCGTTCGGCGCGGGTGCCGAGATCCCGAGTTTCAGCTGCTCCAGGGCTCGCGCCGACGCGGCAGACATGTCCTGCCCGCTGAATCGCAACGAATCCGCTACGGTCTTGCTGTGCCAGGCGGCGTAACGTTGCCGCGCAAGCGATGACAGAATTGCGGTGTCGTGAGTAATGTAGGTGGCGCGTACCCACCCCGCCGCGCCGCCCTCCACGTTCAGCTCCGCGAGTTCCCGGTTGATGCGCTCGACAAACGGATCCGCTGTTTCGTCCGGTGCGTTATTCGCCGAATCCTGGCAGCCGCAGGCAATGAGCGGCAAAAGCAGCAAAGCTAGTCTTTTCATCAGTCCCCCCGTACTACTGTCGGAAGTTATTCGTATTGGTTTCCGGAACTATATTACAGGTGTTTCCGCTGTTTCCTTACGCGGACTGAACGTTCGCGACATCAGGATGCCCAGCTCGTACAGCAGGTACATCGGGACGGCGAGCAAGGTCTGGCTGATGACGTCCGGCGGCGTGAGGAACATGCCGATCACGAAAGCGCCGAGAAAAACATAGGGCCGCACTGACGCGAGTTTCGCCGGTGTGGTGAGACCGGTCCATACGATCAGGACGGTCGCGATCGGCACTTCGAACGCGAGCCCGAAAGCGAGCACGATCAGCGTTATGAAATCGAGGTATTGCGAGATGTCGGTCATGACCTCGACGCCGGGCGGAGCGACGGCTGTAAAAAAATTGAACATCAGCGGAAAGACCACGTAATAGGCGAACGTAACTCCGAGGTAGAAGAGCACGATGCTGGAAGCGAGCAAAGGCAGGGCAAAATGCTTTTCCTTGCGGTACAGGCCGGGCGCCACGAAAGCCCATACCTGGTAGAGCACTATGGGCATGGCCGCGAACAGGGCGACGAAAAAGGTCATCTTGAATGGTGTTAGCAGCGGCGAGGCAACCGAGGTCGCTATCATGGCGTTACCCGGCAAGGCATCGCGAATGGGCTGCGACACGAAGGTAAATATCTCGTCGGAAAAAGGCAGCAGGGCGATGAACGATACCACCACGGCGGCGGAAATCTTCAGCAGGCGGCCGCGAAGCTCGACAAGATGAGAGATCAGGGTTCCCTCCTGAAGCTGCTCGTCATCCTTTCCGGGCGTGTCGCCCGACTTGTCAGCACTACCCGTCACGAAATCTTTTCTTGCTCTGCAATACTGGCCGGCGGCAGCGCACTGGCCACGTCATCATCGAGATTCTGTTTGTCCGCTGCCGCTGCTTTCTGTTCTGCAGTAATGTCGCTGACGCCCGTGCCCTTCTCCTTTCGCCCATGCAGCGGTGAGAAAGTGTCGTCAGTATCGTTGGCCGGTGTCACGTATACGGGCTTGGCAGCTACGCCCTGCGCCTTGGCAGCGCGTTTTTCTTCGAGGCTCAGTTCATCCTCGAGCTGGCGTTTCATGACGCGGGTCATGCGGCGGGCCTGGCCGATCCAGCTGCCGAGCTGGTTTGCAAGCCGCGGCAATCTTTCCGGCCCCAGCACGATGAGGCCGATCAAAAGCAGAATTAACAGCTCGGAAAAGCCGACGCTGGACATGGGGCGGTTCAGGCCGTCTTGTTACGGTCTTTCTGCGGCTCGCTGGCCGGCGTGCTGTCAAAGTCCGCATCCTTCTTTGACTGATCGCCGATCTGTTCGGTGGTTTCCTTGTCGGCATCGCTGACGGCGGAACGAAATCCCTTGACGGCGCTACCGAGGTCCGACCCCAGCGTGCGCAGGCGCTTTGTGCCGAAAATGGCAAGCACAATGACCAGAACGATGAGCAGCTGAAACGGCCCGATGTTGGATAACATCCTGCAAACTCCCGGGGTACAACCCCTTGACTCAAGGCTTGACGTGTAGCCTCACCGCCCGGACCAGCGGCTCGGGCGGGGGCGAATTATGTTCATGATACCCCCGGGGGCGCAACAAAACCGAACCGGCGTCACAGCCCG
>DATICC010000567.1:0-6974 GCA_035457045.1 Woeseiaceae bacterium
TCCCGGGCTCGCGGTCCTCATGGTGCTGGCGTCGGTGGTCGGTGCGTATTACTACCTGAGGGTCGTCTGGTACATGTACTTCGACGCCGTGGAAGACCGCTCGGTGTTTCAGTCCAGGTACGACACGCGTCTGGTACTGAGCCTGAACGGCATCGCCGTGCTGGCGCTCGGCATCCTTCCCGGCTGGCTGCTCGACCTCTGCATCCGGGTCGTCGAATAGCTGTCGCGGAACCTGCGATTCCCAAGGGCTTGCGCTGCAGGAGCCTGCATTGCAGGCGACCCGAATCCAGGAGATCCTCCGGGCTTGCAATGTAGGGGCCTGCATTGCAGGCGACGCAACGGCTGATACCGGCACCTGCGCTCAAAATTGAGAACACTGCCGCACGCACCCCGGCAAACACCGATTCCACCCTAACCTTGTATTGACGTTGACCTGCCAGTATGATGCCGCCCCTCGGATGCGGGGTGGAGCAGTCTGGCAGCTCGTCGGGCTCATAACCCGAAGGTCGTAGGTTCAAATCCTACCCCCGCTACCATACAAAGAGTGGGCCCCGCGCGGGCCCATTTTTATATTCGCGGTCGAACCGCAATAATCACGACGCCGCTTTTCAATGCCGATTCAGGCGTACGGGCACGGTGCGTGGCTCAAGTCGGCTTCTCATCCGGGCGGTGGTTGTTTGCGATTACACTATCGGCCGATATCCTGAATCGGCCGGCGTCGGTCGCAGCCGCTTGCCCAAGGAGAAACGGTACATGCATGGTTGCGTTAGCGTAACGCAGGTCGCGACTACCGCCGTGCTCGGCCTGTTGGTGGGGGGTATCGCCCTGGCCGCCGACACGTCGGCCAGCGCCACTGATTCGCAACCGCGACCGCGCGTCGGGCTGGTACTGGCGGGCGGCGGCGCCAAAGGTGGCGCACACGTCGGCGTACTCAAGGTGCTGGAAGAGATGCACGTTCCTGTCGACTGCATAGCCGGAACGAGCATGGGTGCCCTCGTGGGCGGCGGCTACGCTTCGGGCATCCCGGCGGCGGGACTCGAGGAATTCGTGACCGGGATCGACTGGAAATCGGTCGTGGGCGGCGTTGGCAGGCGCGAACTGCAAACGATCGAGCAGAAACGCGCAGGCATCACCTACAGCAACAACATCGAGATGGGGCTCAAGGACGGGCGCATCGTGCTGCCGCCCGGCATCGTCAACACCAGCAGCATCGATGACCTGCTGCGCACCTACGTTGCGGGCGCGCGCACCCAGACGGACTTTGACGAGCTGCCGATCCCCTACCGCGCTATCGCGACCGACATGATCACCGGCAGCATGGTTGTGCTCGACAGCGGCGATCTTGCGACTGCGATGCGCGCGAGCATGGCGATCCCCGGCGCTTTCGCACCGGTCGAGATGGATAAGTACGTGCTGTCGGACGGTGGAATGGTGCGCAACATTCCGGTCGACGTCGTGCGCGATCTTTGCGCGGATGTCGTTATCGTCGTCAATCTCGTCGAGGACGAGGTCAAGCGCGAGAACATGGGGACTGCGACGCAGCTACTCGGGCGCAGCACCGACGTAATGATTGTGGCGAACGAAACCCTGCAGCTCGACAGCCTCACCGAGAGCGACGTCCTCATTGACGTCATAATGGGCGACATCACGACGGCCGATTTCGAGCGGGTACCCGAAACCATCCCGCTGGGCGAGAAGGCCGCCCGGGGCGTGGCGGACGAGCTCGCGGACCTGGCAGTGCCCGCGGAGCAATATCGCGCATGGCGTGACAGCGTGACTGCGGGCCAGGAGACCGAGGTGCGTCTCACGGACGTCAAGTACGTTGGACTGGAGCGGGTCAGCCCCGGGTACCTGCGGACGCGGGCCGCCGTGATGGCCGGTGATACCGTCGATATCGCCAGGATCAGCAAAGAAGCGCAGCACATGTCGACTGTGCACGAGTTCGAGTCGGTGGAGTATCGCCTGACCGGCGATCCGGCCAACCCGACGCTCGAGTGGTGGCCGGACGAAAAGGACTACGGACCCGACTACCTCAAGTTCGATCTGGGGCTGTACGGCTCCGTGGACGCTGACTTCGGCTTCGTCATTTACGGCAAGCACACGCGGACGTGGCTGAATTCGCTCGGCGCCGAGTGGCGCAACGAGTTACAGTTCGGCCACTTCAGCAACCTGTCGACGAGTTTCTACCAGCCGATAGACGACGCCCAACGCTTCTTCGTCGAACCGAAGGCGTTCTGGACACGCTCGTGGGAGGACATCTTCGCCGACGGCGATCGTGTCGCCAGCTACAACTTCGGCGACCTGGGCGGCAGGGCAGACGCCGGCGTGAACCTGAGCGACGACGCCCAGGTACGCGTCGGTTACATTTACACGCGCCGCAAGACGAATGTGGAAACCGGCTCGTCGACCCTGCCGGAGTCTGACCGCGACGACGCCGGACTGATCGTTACGGCGACGTTCGATAGTCGCGACACGCCGTTCAACCCTACGCGCGGAATCGCCGCAGAACTCGAGTACATCAACAGCGACGAGTCGCTTGGAGCGGAACTCGACTGGCAACGCATCGAACTTGGCCTCGGCGCGGCCGTACCGGTGCGCGCGGACGTGATCTGGGTGACGCTCGCGGGCGGGTCGGACGTAGGCACCAACCTGCCGCTCGACCGCACCTTCAATCTCGGCGGCCCCGGCAGTTTCCCGGGACTGGAGCTCGGCGAACTTCGTGTGTCCAATTACTGGACGCTGAGCGGCAGCTACTTATGGAAGCTCGCGGACACTATGTCGATACGCGATCAGGCCCTGTACGGCGGTATCCGGCTCGAGGCAGGGCAGGTCTCCGGCCGCCTCGACGAAGCCCAGACCCCGAACTTCGGCGATGACAGAATGATATACGGAGCCTCGCTGTACCTCGCGGGAAGCACGCGCGTCGGGCCGCTCACGCTTGGTCTGGGCGTGACCACCATCGACTCGTGGGCGCTTTGGGTCACCATCGGCCGCCCGGTGGGCAATGGCACGATCCTGGAACGCGGAATCTTCCGCTAATTCCCGGCCTTTGAGGGGCTGACCGCACGGTACGAGTAGTGCCGCCTGCCAGTCCTTGCGTATCGGTTGTGTGCGTCGATGCGCATGGCTCGGTGCTGAAATTCAGGGGTGTCAATACCGACAACCGAGGTGCGCGCCCGAAACCTGTCATTGGCCCGACGCAGCGATCCGTTGCAGGCGCGCCTGGCCAGAACATCAGCTACGGTGACGCACTCCGAGCCGGAAAGTCGCTGAACACTTCGGCAACCGCGCTTTGGATCACCTCGGGCTTGACGTTCCCCTTGCCCAACTCGCGCGATACGCGGCTCCTCCAGACTTCGGCATTGCGGGCCCGGTCAATGGCGTGGATGACCAGGGAACCCTCGATCACGTTCTTTACACTCGAGCTGCCGGCGCTGACGCTGCCGCCACCGCTGCTACCGTAGCTGCCGACGCCGATGCCGATCCGGAATGGATTGTTCTTCACTGTCTCGGCGCGCACGGCCTCATAGGAAATGAGGAGGTCAGCGTCGCTGCCCGCCGCTGCTTCGGCGTAACCCTTGCGCTGCAACTCTGACACGATCGCTGCACGAATATTGGCGTCTACGAGGGTCACGGGCTCGCTGGAACCATCGGCGTTGGGCACCGTGTGCCAGCCAAACGTCTTGTAAGCGCCGAAATCGGCCTGCGAGTCGAGCATCGACTCGGATTTCGTCGGCTCTGTTGCGCATCCTGCGGCTAAAGCCGCAGCTGCCAACGCGAGGCTGATGATCGCGATCGGGGAACGCAGCCAATCTCGGCAAACGCCAAATCCCGGAATGACTTGCAGCGCTTCCATTGGGGAACTCCTGACGCCGTCCGGCGAATCAAAAGGCGGGCGGCAAATCATAGTCCTCGACCGACGCGGTGGGAAGCGGCCGACTGGACACCCGTACCAACCGCTACCGGAATCGTGTTGACAGGGCAGGGGCGCAGGGAGAAGCTCCGCCGAATGTGCTCCGCAAGAGCAACGTTCGTGGTTGTCCTGGGCCTTCTGCTCGGCGCGGGCACGCGGGCCGAGCCGCCAAACATTGTTTTCATTCTTGTCGACGATCTGCGCTGGGACGAGCTTGGCGCCGCCGGGAATGACATCGTGCAGACACCGAACATCGATCGGCTTGCACGGGAAGGTGCGCTGTTCCAGAACGCTTTCGTTACAACTCCGCTTTGCTCGCCGTCTCGCGCAAGCTTTCTCACCGGGCAGTACTCCCGCACGCACGGCATAATCGACAACACCAATCGATCGGCGGCGAGCCATCGCCTCACTACGTTTCCGATACTGTTGCAGCGCGCCGGGTACGAAACGGCTTTCATCGGCAAGTGGCACATGGGCAACGACGACACTCCGCGGCCCGGCTTCGATACCTGGGTGAGCTTCAAGGGGCAGGGTCAGTATCTCGATCCCGAGATTTCGGAAGACGGCCGGACCGCGATCGTGCCCGGCTACATCACCGACATACTTAACGCGCGGGCGGTGGAGTTTGTACAACGCCCGCGAAGCAGACCGTTCCTGCTCTACCTCTCGCACAAGGCAGTTCATCCGAATATCCGGCAGCTGGACGATGGCAGCGTCGTGGCGATTGACGGCGAGATGTTCGTGCCGGCGGAAAGGCATCGGCAATTGCTGGTGGGCGCAACTGTGCCCCGTCGCCCGAACTTCGGGAGAGCGCCGCTCGACAAGCCTGCCCTGATGCGCACGATCGGGGATCTGCCACCCCTTGGACAGGGCACCGTGACGGACGACGCAACGGTGCTCGGGCGCCAGCGCGCGCTTGCCGCTGTGGACGACGGTGTCGGAGATATCCTCGACGCTCTCGAGGAGCAGGGCCAGCTCGACGATACCGTCGTCATCCTTGCTGGTGACAACGGCTATTTCTATGGCGAGCACGGCCTCAGTGAGGAGCGGCGGCTGGCCTATGAGGAGTCGGCCCGTATCCCGCTGGTCGCAAGATATCCGAAGGTTATCCCTGCAGGGAGCAGGCCCACGCAACTGGTACTCAACCTGGACGTTGCGCCGACGGTCCTCGAACTGGCCGATGTACCGCTACCGGCCAGCATGGAAGGCCGCTCGCTGCTTCCTCTCTTTTCGGCTCCGGCACCGCCGTGGCGAAGCTCGTTCGTCATAGAGTACTTCTCCGATACCGTGTTTCCACGCGTTCTCAACATGGGATACCAGGCGCTGCGCACCGAGAATTGGAAGTACATCCGGTACACGGATTTGCGAGACATGGACGAGCTTTACGATCTGGCTGCCGATCCGTACGAGCTGCGAAACCTGATTGCCGAGCCCAGGCACAGTGCCGATCGCGATCGGCTGGGTCAGGAGCTTGAGCGATTGCTTCGCGCGCCATAGCGGTGCAGCAGACGTGCCGGGGACCCCCGGCTCTCGTGTCCATAGCCAGTCATCTGGCCAAAACTTGGTTTCACGTGTTTCCGTCGCCATTTCGCTCATTAGTATTCTAGAATCGACGGCGGAGAATCATCTCCCGGAACAACAACAAGACATCGGCAGGATGCTGACGGGAACTCGTGATGTTGCAGTACCAATCGCGCCGACACCGGCGGCTGATGGACGAATCAGAACAGGCGCTGGTTGACGCAAGTCAATCCGAGTCATCGCACGAGTCAAGAATTTCCAGTCAGATCCTGACGGACAGCAAGATTCATGGTGTCTGGGAAGCGCGCCACGCCAGGATGTTGCTGCCGGTTGCCGAGCACCGCAAGACCACGCATCAGATCATCCAGCTCCGAATCCTTTCAACCACGTTGGTGCACGGTCGTGCGTTCATCGAATACATCCGGGACCATGAGATTCGCGGTGACGAGCGCGAGCGTCTGTTTGCCTGCCATTTCAGCCTGATGGACTACCGCAATGCGATCCTGGCGGCACACCGTCACTACATGTTGTCGGTGTCGAGCAAGCTTTCGACGGACCACCTGATTGATCTCATGTACGATCCGAGCAGTCACCGCCTGTTGCAGCAATACAGCAAGCTGTACCGTCAATACTTCGAACTGACCAGCGTCATGTCCACGAGCGACGACCCGTTTACAAGAAGGGCCGTGGCTCCCCTGGCACAGAGCGCAAAAAATCAGTTGTGCAGGCTGCTGCAGAAGCTGCGGACGGAACCGCCGGACAGCCGATGCAACGAGCTCGAGCGGCAGGCCACGCTGGCGCAAAGCGGTCGTTACCCGGTGCTGAACTACTTGTTGGTGTAAGCCAAAACCCGGTCTTCAACCCTGATCAGGCTGGCGGACATTAGCGTTGCGTCCGGCGGCGGTGGTGCCTTATAATCGCGCGCCTGCCGCGCAGCCCGGTGCCGGGGCGGAAGACTGAGGCGGCCGCCGAGAGCGGTTATGATGGATCGAAAGCCCCGCGATGGGCTTTTTTGTTGCCTGCTCGAGTTGGCGCGACCTCGGCGATATGCAGGAATCGAATGGGCCTCGTGCCCTTTTTTTGTTTTTGGAACATAGAGTTAAAGCCAAAACTTCAAGTCTGTTCTATGTTGCGTGACGAGCTCAGAAAACTGCTGGAACCGGTGGTCGAGGGCCTCGGTTACGAGCTGACGGACCTCGAGGTCAAGGTCGGCGGCCGCGATGGCGTCGTGCGTTTGTTTATCGACAAGCCGGCGGGTGTCGGGCTGGCCGACTGCGAAATAGTGAGTCGGCAGGTCAGTGCGACGCTGGATGTCGAAGACCCATTGCCAGGGCACTACGTGCTCGAGGTATCGACGCCGGGCCTGGACAGAAAGCTGACGAAGTTTGAGCATTTTCAGAGATTTACAGGACAGATTGTCCGGGTGAAGCTGCGTTTCCCGCTGGACGGCAGGCGCAATTACCGGGGACCGCTGAAGTCAGCGACCGCGGAGAACATAGAAGTGGAAGTCGACGGCGAGACGTTTTGCTTGCCGCTGGCA
>DATICC010000568.1:0-6333 GCA_035457045.1 Woeseiaceae bacterium
ACCGGTCAGTATGTTCACCACGCCGCCGGGTACGTCGGAAGCGTGCAGCACTTCGGCAAAACTGACGGCGCAAAGCGGCAGCTTCTCCGACGCCAGCACGACGCAGGTATTGCCGCCGACGATGACCGGCGCGATGTTCGATACGAGGCCCAGCAGCCCGCTATTCTCCGGTGCGAGTATCGACACGACCCCGGTAGGCTCGAGCACGGAAAAATTGAAGTGCGACGAGGCGACCGGGTTCACCGCGCTGAAGATCTGCTGGTACTTGTCCGACCAACCCGCGTAGTAGATCAACCGGTCCGTGGTGGCATCGACTTCGGCTTCCGCTTTCATTTTCGCACTGCCTTGCAGCATGAGTTCGGCGACGAACTGTTCGCGGCGGCCTTCCAGCATCTCGGCAATGCGGTAGAGAATTTGCCCGCGCAGGTAGGCGCTCGATGCCGCCCAGCCCGCCTGCGCCGAGCGCGCCGCGACCACGGCGTTTCGAAAATCCTTGCGGCTGCTGCGGCAGATGTTCGCCATCACTATGCCTTTGCCATCGTGCAACGCATAGTAGCGGCCGGATTCGGTGCGCGGAAACTGCCCGCCTATGTAGATCTTGTAGGTCTTCGCAACCGGAATTCGTGCGGCCTTGCGTGCAGTTTTGGCGCTCATGACGATGCCTCCAGCCGTACATAGGCACTCAAACCGTGCAGTCCGCCTTCGCGGCCCACGCCGCTCTCCTTGTAACCGCCGAAAGGCGAGGTCGGATCGAACTTGTTGAAGGTGTTGGCCCAGATCACGCCGGCGCGAACACTCTGCGTCATCTTGAAAATCTTCGCGCCCTTGTCAGTCCACACGCCGCCGGACAAGCCATAGGGCGTGTTGTTGGCCTTGGTGAGGCCTTCCTCCAGCGTGCGGAAAGTCTGGATCGCAAGCACGGGCCCGAAGATCTCCTCCTGCACGACGCGATTCGATTGCGAGACGCCGGTGAAGATGGTCGGGCGGCACCAGTAACCGCGTTTCGGCAGCGGGCAGGAGCTCTGGTGCATCTGTGCACCCTCCTCCTGGCCGATCTTCAGGTAGGACTCGATCTTCTCCAGTTGCGGCGCGGAATTGATCGCGCCGATGTCGGTGTTCTTGTCGAGCGGATCGCCGACGATCAGCGTTTCCATGCGTTCCTTCAGTTTTTCGATGACCTCATCGGCCACCGATTCCTGCACGAACAGCCGTGAACCGGCGCAGCACACATGTCCCTGGTTGAAGAAGATGCCGTTCACTATGCCTTCCACCGCCTGGTCGATCGCCGCATCGGCGAAGATGATGTTGGCCGCTTTGCCGCCGAGTTCCAGCGTGTACTTCTTTGCGCCGCCGGCAATGGCGCGCATGATCAGCCGCCCGACCTCGGTCGAACCAGTGAAAGCGATCTTGTCGATGTCCGGGTGATTGACGATCGCGGCACCGGTCTCGCCCGCGCCGGTAACGATGTTCACCACACCGGGCGGCAGGTCCGCATCGCGTATCACTTCGGCGAGTTTCAGTGCCGTGAGCGGCGTGGTCTCGGCGGGTTTCAGCACCACGGTATTGCCGCAGGCGAGTGCCGGAGCGATTTTCCACGCGGCCATGAGCAGCGGAAAATTCCACGGGATGATCTGCCCGGCCACACCGAGCGGCTGCGGTGTGCGCCCGGGGAAGGCGTAGCCGAGCTTGTCGGCCCAGCCGGCGTAATAGAAAAAGTGCGCTGCGGAGAGCGGGATGTCGATGTCGCGCGATTCGCGTATCGGTTTGCCGCCGTCCAGCGACTCGATCGCCGCAAATTCCCGGGCGCGTTCCTGCAGGATACGTGCGATACGGTAGATGTACTTGCCGCGCTCGGCCGGTTTCATCTTCGACCAGGCACCGCGGTAGGCCTTGCGTGCAGCTTTCACAGCACGGTCGATGTCCGCCGCCGAGGCAAGCGCCACCGTCGATAATTTTCCTTCGGTCGCCGGGTTGACGGTGTCGAAATACCCGCCCTCGGCCGGCTTGACAAATTCACCGCCGATGAAGAGCTCGTAGCGTTTGTCGATCTTCACGTGGTCGGTGCTTTCCGGCGCCGGCGAATACGCCCAGCCGGAATCGAATGCGAGCTTGCTGGATAGACTGTCCACCGTGACTCCCCGGATTAATCCTTCGAAAAATAATCAGCCGACTGGTAGATGCCGGTCTGCTGTTTGCGCAACTGCATCAGCACATCGTTGGCCAGGGCGCTCGCGCCAAAGCGATACCACTCCGGCGTCATCCACGCGTTCCCCAGCGTCTCCCGCAGCATCACGAGGTAGGCAATGGCGAGCTTGGCGTTCGATATGCCGCCCGCAGGTTTCATGCCGACCATCCGCCCGGTCTCGTGAAAGTAATCGTGTATCGCCTGTAACATGACCAGGGTCACCGGCAGCGTTGCTGCCGGCTGGATCTTGCCGGTCGACGTCTTGATGAAATCGGCACCGGCGTGCATGGCCAGCACACTCGCCTGACGCACGCGGTCCAGCGTGCCGATCTCACCGGTCTCGAGTATCACCTTGAGATGCGCCGGCCCACAGGCCTCCTTGATCGCCGCGATCTCGTCGAACACGTAACCGTATTCGCCCTGCAGGAAGGCACCCCGTGATATCACCATGTCGATCTCGTCGGCGCCATCGGCTACCGCGATCCTTGTCTCCTCGAGCTTGATCTGGCGTGGCGCCATACCGCTCGGAAATGCCGTCGCTACAGAGGCCACCTTGATGCCGCTCTTGCCCAGTGCCTTCTTCGCCACGCCGACCATGGTCGGGTAGACGCACACTGCCGCAACGTGCGGTATCCCGGGCATGGCATCGTGCAGATGCATGGCTTTCTGGCAGAGCTGCCGCACCTTGCCCGGCGTGTCCTGGCCTTCGAGTGTGGTCAGGTCGATCATGCTCAAGATCGTTTTCAGCGCCGCGATCTTCGATTCGTTCTTGATGCTGCGGCTCTGGAATCGTGCCACGCGTTCCTTCACGCCGACTTCATCGACCAGCGCGACGCGACTAAGATCCGGGAAATGCGGCGAGGCCGGCACGGCAGCGAGGCTCATGCGCTCGCCCTCGCCGTCTCGAGTGCCACAACGATCATCTCGTCGAAAGTGGTTTGTCGTTCGTCGGTCGTCAGCGCCTTGCCGCTCCGGATATCGTCACTCACAGTGCAGATCGCGAGGGCTTCGACGCCGTGCTCGGCGGCGATTGGGTATATCCCGGCAGCCTCCATTTCCACGCCGAGAACATCGTACTTCGCCAGAGTCTCGAACATCGTTGTGTCCGGCGTATAGAAAAGGTCGGCAGAAAAGATATTGCCGACGTGAAAGCGCACCTTGTTTTGTTTCGCGGCGGCAACCGCGTTCTGAACCAGCCGGAAACTCGCCAGTGCGGCAAGGTCGTAACCGCCGAAACGCATGCGATTGACGCCCGAATCCGTCGACGCGCCCATTGCAATCACCACATCGCGCAATTTCACTTTCGGGTGCGAGGTGCCGCAGCTGCCGACCCGGATCAGGCGTTTTACCTTGTACTCGGTGATGAGTTCCGTGCAATAGATGGAGACGGACGGAATGCCCATGCCGTGCGCCATGATCGACAGCGGCATCGATTTGTAGGTGCCGGTAAAGCCCCACATGTTGCGGACGTCGGTGACCTGCCGGGCGTCCTCGAGCCATTTGTCGGCAATGTATTTGGCACGCAGGGGATCGCCCGGCATCAGCACGGTTTCGGCAAAATCGCCGGCTGCGGCGTTCATGTGTTTGGCTGCCATCGGGCCTCGGGGGGTCAGAGTCCTGGTGATTTTACCACCGGGACACGGTGGACATTCCGCCATCGACGACCAGGTTCGCGCCGCTGATCCAGCGCGCTGCGGGGCTCAACAGGAACAGCACGGCATCGGCGACGTCGTCGGCTGTGCCCATGCGCCCGAGCGGCGCCTTGGACAACCAGCTTGCAACGCCCTCCGGCCAGTCTTTCTTCAGGCCATCGCGGTCGATGAGGCCGGGGGAGACGGCATTGACGCGTATGCCGGCGCTGCCGTACTCGAGCGCTGCAGCTTTGGTCAGCATCAGCATGCCGGCTTTGCTGCTCGAGTAATGCGCATGGCCGGTCGCCGGATCGAAACCTTCGATCGACGCGATGTTGACGATGGATCCGGCGCGCTTTGCATTCTGCAGGCGTTCCGCCGCGAGTTGAGTCACGGAGAAGGCGCTGTCGAGATTGGCGGCCATGACCTCTTGCCAGTCGGCGAGCGACATCCCGGTCAGCGGTTGTACGTCCTGGTTCGCGGCATTGTTGACGACAAGATCGGCAATGCCGCCGCTTGTGTCGATTGCGGCGAACAACGCTCGTGCGCCATCCGCGGTTGCAAGGTTCGCCTGCACAAGAACCGTGCGCGCGCCTGCCGCACTGAGCTCCTTCTCGAGGGTGAGGGCCGAGGCGGCGTTGCCATTGTAGTGAATGACGATGTCGGCGCCGGCCCTGGCAAGCCGCCGGGCAATGGCCGCTCCGATATTGCCGCTCGCACCGGTAATGAGGGCGCGGTGTCCCGACAGGTCCAGGAGACCGTCGACGGACGTCGGCTGGTTGGGCTCGTTCATCGGCTTGCCTTTATGATATGCAGGCCAAGAATGACACAGAGCCATGTCGATGAGCCACGTGATCCGGCCGACGCCACCGCAACGCAGGGAAGCCCTGACCCGCGAGCGCTGTTACGTCCGCGAGATCCTCAACGACCCGGGGGTACCTCACGTGTCGCTGGCCGAGTGCCGTGTCGAAGCCGGCGTTACCACGGAATTGCACAGGCTCTCGGTCGATGAGTGGTACGTGATCGTCGACGGTCAGGGACTGATGGAAGTCGACCGGGATGCGCCGGTGGCAATTGTCGCCGGGGATACCGTGGTGATCCCCAAAGGTACACCGCAGAGAATCACCAACAACGGCATGAGCGACCTGCGATTCCAGTGCATTTGCATGCCGCGATTTACTCCCTCCTGCTATGAAGCCCTCGAACCTTGAGGCTCCCACAGGGTGCCAGCAGGGTTTTGCCACGGTCGGGCGTTGTTGTGTCGCCACATACATGCCCGCGTTTCACCGCCTGAAGTGCAGGTAAAAATCTGGTTAAATGCGCATGCAAGGGCGCTATACTGCGCCATCCGCAATTCGGAGAGATACAATGCGTGGTTACAATCCAACAAGATCAAGAATCAGCAAGAGCATACTCGGCGTCACGCTGGCGGCGGCTGCAATAGGGGTATTGCCGCTGACTTCAGCTGTGGCGTTCGCGCAGGGCAGCGCAATCCTCGAAGAAATCGTCGTCACTGCACAGCGACGTGAAGAAAACATCCAGGAAGTGCCAATCTCCGTGACTGCCGTGTCCGGCGAAGCACTCGCTCCGCTGTTCGAGGGCGGCGAAGACATACGCGTACTCGCAACCCGTATTCCCAGCCTGTACGCGGAATCGTCGAATGGTCGCCTGGCACCGCGCTTCTACATGCGCGGCCTCGGCAACACCGACTTCGATCTTGCGGCATCGCAATCAGTGTCGATCATCGTCGACGAAGTGGTGCAGGAGAACGTGATCCTGAAGAGCTTTCCCCTGTTCGACATCGAACGCGTGGAAGTGCTGCGCGGGCCGCAAGGCACGCTGTTCGGCCGCAATACGCCAGCCGGTATCGTGAAATTTGACACGCGCAAACCATCTGAGGAGTTCGACGGCTATGCGATCGGCACGATAGGCACGGCCGGCACCTTGAACGTCGAGGGCGCGCTGGGCGGGAGCCTGAACGAAGCGGACACCCTGATGGGGCGAATTTCCGTCCTCAGCCAGAACCGCGACGACTGGATCGACAACGGATATACCGGCGAAGAGGACGCGATGGGCGGCTGGAACGAATTTGCCTGGCGCGGCCAACTGCTGTGGCAGGCGACGGACAGCTTCAGCGCACTGCTCAACTATCACGGCCGCGACCTGGACAACGGCACGGCATCGATATTCCAGGCGAATATCGTCACGACCGGCAGCAACGAACTGAACAACAACTTCCACCGCGACGAGGTCTATTTCGACAGCGGTGACAACAACCCGCAGGAAGCGCAGGGCTCCGGCGGCTCACTCAAGCTGGATATCGATTTCGGTACTGATACAACGCTGACCTCGATTACCGCGTATGAAACGGTGGAAAACCACAGCTTGGGCGACATCGACGGCGGATTCGGCGCCTCGTTCCTGCCGGAAATGGGCCCGGGATTCATTCCTTTTCCGTCGACCACGCAAGACGGCCTGACCGACCTGGACCAGATCACACAGGAGTTTCGCCTCGCG
>DATICC010000569.1:0-6826 GCA_035457045.1 Woeseiaceae bacterium
TGACACTGCTCACGCATTTGCTCGATCCGGGTGACCTCCTTGTCGCCCCGCACGATTGCTATGGCGGGACATACCGGCTCTTCGAGCACCTGGCCGCGAAAGGGCATTTCCGGGTCAGCTTTGTCGACCAGACGGACCCGGCCGCGTTGCAGGCGGCATTTGCGCGAGGTCCCCGCATGATACTGGTGGAAACGCCCTCCAATCCGCTGCTACGTATCGTCGACATAGCGGCAGTTTCCGCATTGGCACGTGCCCACGGCACGCTGCTTGCAGTGGACAATACGTTTCTGTCCCCGATATTGCAGCAACCTATACGCCTCGGTGCGGATATCGTTCTGCATTCCACGACCAAGTACCTGAACGGGCACAGTGACGTCGTCGGCGGCGCGATAGTTGCCGCAACAGGGGACATCGCGGACTCGCTTGCCTGGTGGGCAAATTGTCTCGGTGTCACAGGCGCGCCATTCGACAGCTATCTCACCCTGCGCGGCATACGGACTTTGCACGCCAGGATGCGGCAGCACGAGGAGAGCGCCAATCGCGTCGCAGCATTTCTCGATGCGCATCCGATCGTGTCCCGCGTGTACTACCCGGGCCTCGCAAGCCATCCCGGGCACCGCATTGCAAAGTCGCAACAATCCGGATTCGGCGGAATGGTCAGCGTTGAAATATCCGGAGGCGAGGGGGCCGTGGCCATTTTCGTGGAACGTTTACAGCATTTCTCGCTCGCGGAGTCCCTGGGTGGCGTCGAGAGCCTGGTCTGTCACCCGGCAACAATGACACACGCCGCAGTGAACCGGGATGCCCTGCAAAAGGCGGGAATCGGCGACAGCCTGATTCGCCTCTCCATCGGGCTGGAGGACACAGACGACCTGTTGCAGGATCTGCAGCAGGCTCTGGATGTGGCCTCGCACGCGGTCACTTTGAAAAGCGTAACCGCCGCTTCCTGTTGAAGGAGTGACACCATGAGCCTGCCTGAGTTTCTCAAGTCGCATTTGTCCAAGGAAACGGGTTACTTCGCTGCCGGCCCGTTCGTCCTCGAATCGGGCCGGCGGCTCGACGAGGTCAATGTTGCATATCGGACCTGGGGCAACCCGGCCAATGCCGCGCATCGAGCGGTCCTCATCTGCCATGCCCTGACCGGATCCGCCGATGTCGAGTCATGGTGGCCGGGGTTGATCGGCAAGGGCAGCGCATTCGATCCGGAGACGGACTACATCGTTTGCAGCAATATCCTCGGAGGATGTTATGGCACCACGGGTCCGGTAAGCCGGGTGCCCGGCAGCCCGAACAGGTACCGCGCGGATTTTCCGCGCATTACGGTAAGAGACATGGTGCGACTGCAGCGGCGGCTGCTGGATTACCTCGGAGTGCAGCAACTCGAGCTCGTCACCGGACCTTCACTGGGGGGAATGCAGGCACTCGAGTGGGCAGCACTGTACCCGGATCGGGTGCGCAGCATCGTGCCCATCGGTGTCGGCGGCAAACACTCGGCGTGGTGCATCGGCATGAGTGAGGCCCAGCGCGCGGCGATTTACGCCGATGCAGACTGGAACGGCGGCTATTACAGCGACGAGCGGCCGCCTCGCAAAGGACTGGCGGCCGCACGCATGATGGCGGTCTGCAGTTATCGAAGCTGGTCCGGATTCCAGCGGCGATTCGGGCGCGAGGAGTGCGCAGATGGCGATTTCCAGGTGCAATCGTATCTGCGCCACCAGGGGGCGAAGATCAACGACCGCTTCGATGCGAACAGTTACGTTCGCCTGACGCAGGCCATGAATGACTTCGACCTCGCGCGCGGACGCGGCAATTACATCGATGTGCTGGAGAGCATCCGGCAAAGGGCCCTGATCGTTTCGGTGAGCTCGGACATACTATACCCGGCGCACGAGCAGGCGCTGCTGGCGAGGCACCTGCCGAACGCACGATATGAAATCCTGGAATCGGATTACGGACACGATGGCTTTCTCGTTCAGACGGCCGAATTGTCGCGATTGATATCGGAGTTCCGTCTGTCGGACGGTGCCGGTTTCCAGGCGCGGGAGGCCGCCGCCTGAAGCGGGCATCCAGCCAGCTCCTCAGCGGATCTGTTCGATCACTCTGGCCGTCATCGCGGATGTCGGCAGCACGTGTTCGTTGCCACGCGCGATATCGGCCGTCCTGCCGCCGCCGGAAATGACCCTGCCGATTGCCGTTTCCACCATTTCCGCCTCGGATTCGAGCCCCAGGCTGTGCCGCAGCAGGAGTGCGACGCTCGCTATCGTGCCGCAGGGATTAGCGACGTCCCGTCCGGCGAGATCGGGGGCGGAACCATGTATGGGTTCGTACAGCCCACGCCTGGACTCGCCAAGCGACGCCGACGGCAGCATACCGAGAGATCCCGCAAGCATCGATGCCTCGTCGGTCAAGATATCGCCGAACATGTTCTCGGTCACGATGACGTCGAAATCACGCGGCCTGGCCAGCAGGTGCATGGCAGCGGCGTCAACCAGCATGTGCTCCAGTACTACGTCCGGGAATTCCTGGTTCATGACACGGTTGGTCACGTCCCGCCACAGGCGCGACGTTTCCAATACGTTGGCCTTGTCCACGGAACAGAGCTTCCGGTTTCGTTCCCGCGCGATGCGCGCAGCAACGCGGACGATCCGTTCCACCTCGAAGCTGTGATAAATGCAAAGGTCGCTGGCCGTATGCGCATCTCGCTTTTTCTCGCCAAAGTAAATGCCGCCGGTGAGTTCGCGCACGACCATGAGGTCGACGCCCGCCAACAATTCCGTCTTCAGCGGTGATGCGGTCGCCAGTTCCGGGATGACGCGGACCGGTCGCAGGTTCGCAAAAACGCCGAGTTCGGCGCGAATTGCCAGCAGTCCCTGTTCGGGCCGCACGGGCGCATTGGGATCGGACCATTTCGGGCCTCCGACCGCGCCGAGCAGCACCGCATCACTTTCCCTGCAACCGGCAATCGTATCCGCCGGAAGTGGGTCGTTACAGGCGTCGATCGCGGCACCGCCGATCAGCTGCGTCGAGAACGAGAATCGGTGGCCGTACACCTCGGCGATCCGTTGCATCACCCGCACGCCGGCCTTCGTCACCTCGGGCCCTATGCCATCTCCCGGCAAAACCGTGATCAGGGCGTCCATGGGCGTTGCTGCTCGTAGCGGATGATTTCGTTCAGGCGGGTTTGCAGAAAGCCGAGTTGATCGGTGCCCTGCATCAGGCAGTACCGGGCAAATGCATCGATCGGAAACGTCGCGGAGGTTCCATCTGCAAGTGTCAGGGTCGTGGTCTCCAGATCGATGCTGACAGACTCACCAGGGTGCAGCAGCAAACGTTCGTGTACTTGCGATTGAACGAGCACGGGCAGGAGCCCGTTCTTCAGCGAGTTGCTGCGAAAAATATCGGCGATCTCCGTACTGATTACCGCCTTGATGCCGAAGTCTAGCAGTGCCCAGGGGGCGTGTTCCCGCGACGAACCACAGCCGAAGTTTCGCCCTGCGACCAGAATCTCGCAGCCAAGGGATGCGGGCGAATTGAGAACGAAATCCACTTTCTCGCTGCCGTCCTCGCGATACCGCCAATCGTGGAACAAGTGCTTGCCCAGGCTGTCACGGGAGGTGGTCGTCAGGAACCTGGCCGGGATGATCTGGTCGGTATCGATGTCATTGATCGGCAGGACGACCGTTCGCGATTTCAGCTGGCGTATGGCTTGCATGGCTTGGCCCGTCGATTTAAAGATAGCGGCGAGGGTCGGCGATCTTGCCGGCGAGGGCGGATGCCGCTGCCGTCAACGGGCTTGCGAGCACCGTGCGGGCGCCAATGCCCTGGCGGCCCTCAAAGTTGCGGTTGCTGGTGCTTACGCTGAGTTTGCCACGAGGCACCGTATCGCCGTTCATGCCAAGGCACATCGAACAGCCTGATTCGCGCCATTGTGCTCCCGACGAGCGAAAGATTTCGTCGAGGCCGATGGCTTCGGCCTCTTTTTTCACCTGCTGCGAACCAGGTACAACCAGCATCGTTACGCCGTCCGCAATTTTCCTTCCGCGCAATACGCTGGCGGCCTGCTGCAGATCCGAGAGGCGTGAATTGGTGCAGCTGCCGATGAATACGAAATCGACGCTGACATCGCTCAGCTTTTGTCCGGGCTCTAGCTGCATGTACTCGAGCGCCTTGCGAAATCCGGGTTTGCCGGCGCCGTCCGGTATCACGGCATCGACGGCGGCGACCATCCCCGGGTTGGTGCCGAACGTCACCATGGGGCTCAGCCGTACGCCATGCACGGTGACGGCACGGTCGAACACGGCGCCCGGGTCGCTGCGCAATGCACGCCAGCGTTCTAACGCGGCGTCCCAGGCCGTGCCCTTTGGCGCACGCGGCCGTCCCTCCAGGTAGGCGAATGTGGTGTCGTCCGGAGCAATCATGCCTGCACGTGCGCCGGCCTCGATCGACATGTTGCAGACGGTCATCCGTTCGTCCATGGACATCGCCTCGACAGCCGCGCCGCGGTACTCGATGACGTGACCGGTACCCCCGTCGACTCCGATCTGACCGATGGTTGCCAGGATCACGTCCTTCGCAGTGACACCTTTCGCCAGGCCGCCGTCGATCTCGACCGACAAGGTCTTCGGACGCCGTTGCAGCAGGCACTGTGTCGCCAGCACGTGTCCGACTTCCGTCGTGCCGATGCCGAATGCCAGCGCGCCGAACGCGCCATGGGTACTCGTGTGGCTGTCGCCGCACACGATGGTCTTGCCGGGCTGGGTCGCCCCGAGCTCCGGGCCGATGACATGGACAATGCCGCGGTGTTCGCTGCCGAAGCCAAAAAGCTCGATGCCGAACTCGCTGCAGTTTTCCTCCATCCTGCGCACCTGCCGCGCGGCGCTGTCCCCGGCACGCGCCAGGTCCGTGAAACTCGCAACCGGCGTGGTAGGCGTGGAATGATCGAGGGTCCCGAGCGTCAGGTCGGGCCGCCTGACGCGCAAGCCGCTGTCTCGCAGTACCGTAAACGCTTGCGGAGTAGTCACCTCGTGTATCAGGTGCAGGTCGACATAAAGCACGGCGGGCGTATCCGGCGTTTCCGCCGCGACGATGTGATCCTGCCAGACCTTGTCGAAGAGAGTAGTCGGCGAACCTGTGCTCATTGCGCGGCGTGTCGCAACTCAGGAACCGGCGGCGACCGCCGCCTTGGGATGGTCCAGGCCCTCCAGCCAGCCCTCCGTATCCTTCGTCGCGCCGCTGAACAGCCCGAAGAAGGCATCCTGCAATCGCTTCGTTATCGGTCCCCGTTTGCCGTTGCCCACCTCGATGCGATCGACCGAGCGTACCGGCGTGAGCTCGGCTGCGGTGCCGGTAAAGAACATTTCGTCCGCCAGGTAGAGCATCTCGCGCGGGATCGCCATTTCGCGCACTGCCAGTCCTTGCTGGGCGGCGAGCGTCAACACCGTGTCGCGGGTTATTCCCGTCAGGATGGACGCCGCCGCGGGCGGCGTGTGCAAGACACCGTTGCGTATGACGAAAAGATTCTCGCCAGCACCTTCGCTGACGGTCCCGTCGGTCGCGAGAGCGATGCCCTCGGCAAAGCCCAGGCGCTTCGCTTCTGTGCTGATCAGCTGGCTCGACAGGTAATTGCCGCCAGCCTTTGCAAGTGCCGGTAGCGTGTTCGGTGCAACCCGCTGCCAACTCGATACGCAGACGTCGACACCTTTCTCGATGCCGTCTGCGCCGAGGTAGGAGCCCCATTCCCAGGCAGCGATCGCAACGTCGACGGCGTGGCCGGGTTTTGGCGACAGTCCGATCTCGCCATATCCGAGCAATGCGATCGGCCGAATATATGCACCGTTCATCAGCTTATTGGCAACGATGATGTCCTTGCAGACCGCCACCAGTTCATCCGGCGAATACGGGATGGGCATCCGGTAGATGCGAGCGGAATCGAACAGGCGCCGAATATGATCGGTCAACCTGAATATTTTCGGGCCGTCGGGAGTTTTGTAAACACGGATGCCTTCGAAAACCGAGGAGCCGTAGTGCAGGGCATGCGCCATGACATGCACAGTTGCCTGCTCCCACGGAATCATCCGGCCGTTCATCCAGATCAGTTTTGCGCCCTTGAAAATCATCGGAAACTCCAGAATGTGTTGCGGTGCCAGGGTCGTCTAGCTTAGCAAGCAGGCCGCTGTGCCGCATCAGGCGGATCAGCCGGATCGTTGCGTTCAGACGGACGCGCGGTTGACATCCGGACGCTGGTCGGTCCCGTCCAGTCCGCGCTGTCGACGTCGCAGGATGCGATTGCTCACCTCGAGATACGCCCGGCTTGCTGCTTCCACGATGTCCGTGCTCGTGCCGTGGCCGCGGTAGCTTCGCCCGTTGCACTCGACCGCGACTGTCGCTTCACCCTGGGCATCGTCTCCCGCTGTCGCGCTTCGGACAGCAAAATCCCGGAGAGTCAGTGACAAGCCGGTTGCCTGCTCAATTGCGTTGAACACGGCTTCCACCGGTCCGTCGCCATTGGCGGTCTGGGTCCGACTGCCGCCGTCCTCGTGCTGCAAAGTGACTGTAGCTGACGGTGTTCGATTGGTTCCAGACCGCACATCGAGGGCGTGCAAGGTCCACGGACCGGCCGATGCGCTGTCGACATTGAGGATGATGGCCTCAATGTCCCCGTCGTACATGTCCTTCTTCCTGTCTGCAAGTTTCTTGAATTCCTGGAATGCCCGGTTGGTCTCGAATTCATCCAGCACGAATCCCAGATCCCTGACCCTGTCCCGGAAGGCATGCCGGCCGCTGTGTTTGCCCAGTACGAGATTCGACCGGCTGATGCCGACATCTG
>DATICC010000570.1:0-4693 GCA_035457045.1 Woeseiaceae bacterium
GCCTTTGCCTCGCAAGCGAAAAACCTTTCCGGATTGGGTTCCCGAAGGAATCTTCAGTGACACATGACCGTCCAGGGTTGGCAGCTCCACCTCGCCGCCCAGGGTGGCTGCCGCGATACTGACCGGCACCTCGCAGGACAGGTCCGCACAGGAGCGTTCGAAAAGCTTGTGTGGTTTGACGCGTATCTCGACGTACAAATCGCCGGGCGGCCCGCCGTTACGGCCGGCCTCGCCTTCGCCGGACAAGCGAATTCTGTCGCCGCTGTCGACACCTGCAGGAACTTTCACCGACAGCCGCTTGGTCTTGCTGACCCGACCACGCCCATGACAGGTATCACAGGGGTCGTGAATGACCTTGCCGGCCCCTTTGCACGCCGGGCAGGTCTGCTGAATCGAGAAGAAGCCCTGCTGCATGCGCACCTGGCCGGCTCCGCCGCATGTCGTGCACTGGGCAGGTTCGGTTCCTTTCCTCGCCCCGGAGCCGTTGCAGTCCGCGCAGGCAGCCTGGGTCGGTACGTCTATCGTTACCGTGTCGCCGCTGACGGCGCGCTCCAGATCGAGTTCCAGCTCGTAGCCCAGATCTGCGCCGCGGAAAACCTGGCTGCGGCTGCCCCGGCGTGCACCGCCGAAGATATCGCCAAACACGTCGCCAAAAATGTCGCCGAATCCTTCGGCTGAGAAACCGCCTCCACCCGATGGCCCGCGCAAACCGTCGTGACCGTAACGGTCGTAGGTGGCGCGCCGGTCGGCATCCGTGAGAACCTCGTAGGCCTCCTTGGCTTCCTTGAATTTCTTCCCGGACTCTGCGTCGTCCTGATTCCTGTCCGGATGATGCTTCATGGCGAGGCGCCGGTACGCCTTCTTGATTTCGGCTTCCGATGCCTCGCGGGAAACGCCAAGAATTTCGTAGTAGTCGCGCTTCGCCATGTCCCGCCTGCACGTATCAAGGACCAGGCGCCATCACTGGCGCCCGGTCCGGTCATTTCATCCTACTTGCCGATATCAGTGCGGCTTCGACTTGTCGTCGCCGTCCACTTCCTCGAACTCGGCGTCGACAACATCGTCAGCCTTGTCCTTGCCTGCATCGGCACCGTCTCCGGGCTGCTGCGCTTTTTCGGCGTACAGCTTCTGCGCAATGGTAGCCGAAGCTTCCGCAAGTTTTGCGGTTCGCGCCTGGATCTTTTCCTTGTCCTCGCTGTCCAGCACCGCCTTGAGGTCGGACACCGCCGACTCCACGGCAAGCCTGTCCTCACCGGATGCTTTCTCGCCCAGTTCCTTCAGCGACTTTTCGGCGGCATGAATCATACCGTCCGCCTGGTTGCGCGCATCGACAAGCTCGCGGAACTTCTTGTCCTCTTCCGCATGACTTGCGGCATCCGCCACCATCTTTTCGATCTCTTCCTCGGACAATCCGCTCGACGCCTTGATCACGATGTTCTGCGACTTGCCTGTTGCCTTGTCTTTGGCCGAAACGTTCAGGATACCGTTCGCATCAATGTCGAAAGTCACCTGGATCTGCGGCAAGCCGCGCGGTGCCAGCGGAATGTCGGCGAGATCGAATCGTCCCAGCGACTTGTTATCCCGCGCCCGCTCTCGCTCGCCCTGCAGGACATGAATCGTTACTGCCGTCTGGTTGTCATCCGCCGTCGAGAAGACCTGCTCGGCGTTCGCCGGAATGGTCGTATTCTTTTCTATGAGCTTGGTCATGACACCGCCAAGCGTCTCGATGCCCAGTGAGAGCGGCGTAACGTCCAGCAACAGCACGTCCTTGACGTCGCCGGCAAGCACACCACCCTGGATTGCTGCGCCGACCGCCACCGCCTCGTCCGGATTCACGTCACGGCGTGGCTCCTTGCCGAAGAAGTTCTGCACTGCCTGCTGCACCTTCGGCATGCGCGTCTGGCCACCGACCAGGATCACGTCGTCGATCTCACTGACTTTCAGTCCGGCGTCCTTCAACGCGATCTTGCAGGGACCGATCGTTTTCGTGATCAATTCATCGACCAGCGATTCGAGTTTCGCCCGTGTCAATTTGATATTCAGGTGTTTCGGCCCACTTGCATCCGCCGTGATGTATGGCAGGTTTATTTCCGTCTGCTGTGATGACGACAACTCGATCTTGGCCTTTTCTGCGGCCTCCTTGAGCCTCTGCATCGCCAGTGGATCCTTGGTGATGTCCACCCCGCTCTCGCGCTTGAACTCCGAGCTCAGGTACTCGATTACCCGCATGTCGAAGTCCTCACCGCCGAGGAAGGTATCGCCATTGGTGGCGAGGACTTCGAACTGGTGTTCGCCGTCCACTTCCGCAATTTCGATGATGGAGATGTCGAACGTGCCACCGCCCAGATCGTATACAGCGATCTTCGAGTCGCCGCGCTTTTTGTCCATTCCATAGGCAAGTGCGGCCGCGGTCGGTTCATTGATAATGCGCTTCACGTCGAGGCCGGCGATCTTGCCGGCGTCCTTGGTTGCCTGGCGTTGCGAGTCATTGAAGTAGGCGGGGACGGTGACGACAGCCTCGGTCACTTCATGACCCAGGTAGTCCTCAGCCGTTTTTTTCATTTTCATCAGTACTCGCGCGGAAATCTCCGGCGGCGCCATCTTGGAACCGTTGACGTCCACCCATGCATCGCCGTTGTCGGCCTTGACGATCTTGTACGGCACCATGCCAATATCGCGTTGTACGACTTCGTCGTCGAATCGACGGCCGATGAGCCGCTTGACTGCAAACAGGGTGTTGCGTGGATTGGTAACGGCCTGTCGTTTCGCCGACTGGCCGATCAGTACCTGGTTGTCCTTGCTGAAAGCAACGATCGAGGGCGTCGTGCGATCACCTTCGCTGTTTTCGATGACCTTGGGCTTGTTCCCCTCCATCACTGCCACGCAGGAGTTGGTGGTACCCAGGTCTATACCGATAACCTTTGCCATAAATTCCGGTCTCCGCTTGGAAATTACTGAACTGGCTGATAGGTGGGGCCGCGGCGGCGGGTTTCAAGCATGAAAATCAGTGCAATTCAGGCCGTTCAGGCCATGGCGGCCGACACCACCACGCGCGCCGGCCGGAGCAGGCGCCCGTTCAGGGTGTAACCCTTCTGAAACACCGTCAGCACGGATCCCGGCTCCATCGTGCCGCAGGGCTGCATGCTGATGGCCTCGTGCAATTGTGGGTCGAATGGCTCACCCAGGGGGTCGATCTCCTGTATGCCGAACTGTTCCATGGTCGAAGCGAGCAGCTTCAGGGTAGCCTCGAAGCCCTCGCGCATTGCCGAGACATCGGTCTGCTCGCCGGCCGTCAACCCGAGTTCGAGGCTGTCGCGGACCGCAAGCAAATCGGCGGCGAAACGCTCCAGGGCAAATTTCCTGGCGTTCTCGACGTCCCGTTGCGCCCTTTTGCGCACGTTGTCGAGTTCTGCCAGGGCACGTACATACTTGTCCCAGTTTTCCTCGGCCTGCGCTTTCAGGTCGACCTGGTCCGGTTCCGGCGGGGTCGCGGCAAGGCCGGGTTGCTCCGTGTCGGCCGTGCCAGTGCCGTCGGCAACGGTTTCTGTCTCGTCGCTGGGAATATCAGCCTTTTTCGGCTTTCCGCTCATCGCTATTCGGCTCCGGAGTTTGCAGTTATTGGGCCGCCGCGGCGACCGCTGTTGTGTAATCTGGCAGAAAGTTTGGGGGTATCGGCGAGAATATCAAGTCCGGCAGGCCCTTCGGCAGCGGGAGTGAATGAGGTGCCGCGCCGTCAGCCGGACGGCTCGGGCACACCTTTCAAGGCGGACTCCAGCAGTTTGGCCGTGATGTCGACGATCGGCACGACGCGCTCGTAGGCCATCCGCGTCGGGCCGATGACGCCCAGCACTCCGATATGATCGTCGTCGACGCGATACGGCGCGGTGACCACGCTGCAGTTGTCGAGGATACTGAACCCGGACTCCTGGCCGATGAAAATCTGTACACCACTCGCATTGATACTGCGGTCCAAAAGGTCAAGCAAAAGGCGTTTGCGCGAAAACGCATCAAACAACCGGCGCAGCGTCTCCAGGTCGGAGAGTTCCGCGAAATTCATCAGATTGGCCTCGCCGGCGAGCACAAATTCACCGCCCGGCTTCGGCGCCCCGGCCATCGCCGACTGCGCAACCGAGATAATGTCGTGCATTGCGCGATTCATCGAGTCCCTGGTGCGCTCGAGTTCCGTAATCAGCTCTGCGCGAATCTGAGCCAGGTCCATGCCAACATAGTGCTCATTGATGAAATTGGCCGCACGACGCAGTTCGTCGGCGCTTCGTGGCGACTCGGTACTCAGGATCCTGTTCTGCACTTCCCGGTCATTGATTACCAGGATGGCGAGTATCCGGCTGTCGGACAGCGGCAGAAAGTCAATCTGGCGCAGTATGGACTTCTGGCCACGCGGCACGGTTACCACGCCGGCAAGGCTGGTGAATCTGGACAACAGGTGTGAAACGGAACTCAGCAATGATTCCGGATCTACCTGTTGTTGCGCAATCTGCGATTTCAATTGCCGTATTTCGCCGTCCTTCGGCGGCTTGTAGCGGATCAGCGAATCGACGAACAGGCGATATCCTTGCGCCGTCGGCACCCTACCCGCCGAGGTATGCGGTGCCGACACGAGACCGAGGTCCTCGAGGTCCGACATGATATTGCGGATCGTCGCCGGACTCTGGTCAATGCCGGAATCCCTGGA
>DATICC010000571.1:0-3658 GCA_035457045.1 Woeseiaceae bacterium
CCACACACGTTCATGATCCGCACCGGTTGCTGAAGTTCGAGGGCCTGCAGTTTCTTCAGCCAGGTATCCGCATCGCGCTGAATGTCTGTCGCACTAGCCATGACTGTGTCCGCGACCACGCCCGCGGCCGTGCGCACCGCCGTGACCACCGACGCCTTTGTGCATTACGGTGTCATCGCGGATCTTTGCGCGCTCGAGTTGCAGCGATTGCTCGAGCCAGCGGATCCACTCATTCATGCCTGCGCCACTCCGGCTCGACAGTTCGATTACCGGTGCGTCGTTCGCGAGCTCGCGCAAGCACTGCTCGGCACGTTGCGGAACGAAATCGCCAAGCAACGGCGTCAGATCCGATTTCGTCAGGAGCAAGAGATCCGCTTCGCGGAACATTACCGGGTATTTCTGTGGCTTGTCGTCGCCTTCTGGCGATGACAACAGGGTTACGTTACGGTGCTGTCCGAGATCGAAACTCGCGGGACACACGAGATTTCCGACGTTTTCGATGAATACGATGTCGAGGGCGTGCAGGTCCAGGTCGTGCAACGCCATGTGCACCATGTGTGCATCCAGGTGACAAGCGTTGCCCGTGCTGATCTGGATCGCCGATGCGCCGTGTTGCCGCAGGCGCCGGGCGTCGTTGTCGGTTTCCAGGTCGCCGACGATCACGGCAATCCGGTAACTCTCGCGCAGCGCATCAATCGTCGCCTCGAGCAATGCCGTTTTACCGGCACCGGGCGAGGACATGAGGTTCACGGCCAGCACGTTGTGTTCGGCGAAATGCTGTCGATTGTGCTCGGCCTGGTGGTCGTTCGCATCAAGCAGGCCTTTCAGGACCTCGATGGACGCGCTGCCGTTGCTGGTATGAGCCAGGTGACCATCGCCAAGCAACAAATGCTGATTGGCGTGCGTCACATTGCAGCCGCAGGTATCACACATTGACGGACCCTCCCCGGTGCAACGGATCTGCGCATTGCATTTCGACCCGTTCCAATAGCAGTTCGTCGCCGCCGACAATTTCTGTCTTCCAGCTGGCACACAGACCGCAAAGCAGGCGATTCGCAGGCACCGTCGTTTCCCCGCCGCACTGGCTGCAACGAATACGCACCGGCATATCCGACACGTGCAGCGCGGCACCGGCTGCGACCGTGCCGGCTGCCGCGAACGGAAACGCGTTCCTGAGCAGCAGCGTTTCCACCCCGGAAAGCGGGCCGATGCGTAAATGAATATCGCTGACGGCCGTTGCCTGCCTTGCCGTAGCTATGGCCTGGACCTGGGCGATGATCGCCTGGCATATGGAGAGCTCATGCATCGGCGGCAAGAATCTGGTCGAACAGTTCCCAGGAACCGGCAGCGTCCTGTTCTGTGACCTTCTGGATCGCATAACCGACGTGCACCAGCACGTAATCACCGGCGGCGAGTTCCTCGTCCTGCAACATGAACAGGCTGACTTCGCGCGTGATACCGCGCGCCTCACAGGTGCACTGGAAGCCTGAAATCTCCCTGATCTGCATGGGAATGGCGAGACACATGGTTACCCCGCAAGGCCGCATGCGGCCGCTTGGTATTGGGTCGTGCAGCCGCATGATAGTCGGCATGCTCGGCATTCCGCAGTACGGGTTAACGCTTATTCACTTGTGAGTACCACCTGCCTATCGTGTGCAAGTCGGAAATTCCCCGTAATGATATTCGACATACGCTGGGGGCGGGTCGGCAGATGAAGAGAACACTGGTCCTTGGCGTCGGCAATACACTGCTTGCGGACGAAGGCGCCGGCGTCCACGCAATGCGTTACCTGCGAAACCAATTTGCCTCATTGCCGGACACGGAGTTTCTCGACGCAGGTACCTTGAGTTTTACGCTGGTCGATGACATCGCCTCAGCGGATAACCTGATCATCTTCGATGCGGCGCAACTCGGTGCGGCACCCGGCGTCATTCGTGTCTTCGAGGGCGATGAATTCGATGACTTCCTCAGATCCGGACGGCGCAGCGTGCACGAGGTCGGTTTTGCCGACCTGATGGATATCGCGCGCCTCCAGGACTGCCTGCCTGCCAATCGCGCACTGATTGGCATACAACCGGAATTTCTGGGCTGGGGCGACTCGCCGGGCGATACGGTCGGTGCCGCCATCCCCGCGGCAGCCGAGAGTGCCGCAGTGCTGATCGACAAATGGTCAACATCGTGAGCGCGCTGCAGGACATTCCGGTCAGGGTCGAGGCGGCGAGCGGCAATGTCACGCCGTTGCTGCACGAGATCCGCCACGCGCTAAGGCGAGTCGCCCAGGGCGGCGAGGGAACCACCATCGACCTGGGCAGCCTGCCTCTCGCTCCTGGCGAAGAAAAGCGCATCGAGGACTTGCTCGGTCAAGGCGAAGTTCGCGCTGAACTGAGCGCGCTCGGCCCCTCAGTAGTGCAGGAAACTCGCTATCCCGGTGTCTGGTTCATCACGCACCGCAATACCGAGCAGGAAGTGGTCGCACGCTTCATAGAAGTCACGCGAATGCCGGAATTGCTGTTTGCGCAGAGCGACGATATGCGGCGCGCCGTCAGCGAACTGGATCGCAAGCTGTCTGGCGGAAACGGAGACACCCCTCACGACGATCATTGACGGAATGGGCACCCGTCGCGCGGGACGGATGCGGCATTCAAGCGGAGAAGACACCATGCGCAAAGATCAGAGCCTCGGCGAATACCTTTACTCACAGGGCGTGTCGCGGCGTGGCTTCCTGAAATTCTGCTCGGCCACGGCGTCGCTGATGGCCCTGCCGCCATCGATGGTCGGCCGGGTCGCGGCGGCACTCGAAGCGGCGAGGCGGCCGTCGGTGATCTGGCTGTCATTCCAGGAATGCACCGGCTGCACGGAATCGTTGACGCGATCCCACGCACCGACGGTCGAGTCACTGATCTTCGATGCGATCTCGCTGGACTATCACCACACTCTGCAGGCAGCTGCCGGTTTCGCTGCAGAGGAAGCGCGCGAGGCAGCGATGCAGGAGAATGCCGGCAAGTACCTGCTGGTGGTCGACGGCTCGATTCCGATCGGCAACCCGGCGTATTCGACCATTGCCGGTATCAGCAACCTGGAGATGCTGAAGGAATCGGCCGCCAATGCCGCAGCCATCATTGCGGTCGGAACCTGTGCGGCGTTCGGTGGCATCCCGCACGCCAACCCGAACCCGACCGGCGCAGTGTCGGTGTCCGACATCATCAAGGACAAGCCGATTATCAATGTATCCGGCTGCCCGCCGATTCCGGTCGTGATCACCGGCGTGCTGGCGCACTTCCTGACCTTCGGCTCGATTCCCGACCTCGATGAACTCGGCCGTCCGAAAGCGTTCTTCGGCCAGAGTATCCACGACCGTTGTTATCGGCGCCCGTTCTACGAACGTGGCCAGTTTGCCAAGACTTTCGACGACGAAGGTGCCAAGGCCGGCTGGTGCCTGTATGAACTGGGGTGCAAAGGTCCGACCACATACAACGCCTGCGCAACGCTCAAATGGAACGAGGGCACGAGTTTCCCGATCGGTTCGGGGCACGGCTGCATAGGCTGCTCGGAACCGGACTTCTGGGACAAAGGCAGTTTCTACCGGCCGATATCGGCCGGCCTGTGGGGCTCGCGCGAGGCGCTGCTCGGCGCCGCGGCCGCCGGCGCCGCCATCGGC
>DATICC010000572.1:0-6659 GCA_035457045.1 Woeseiaceae bacterium
TTTCTGGGGCTACCAGGCCGACAGTTTCGTTCCGGATATCGTCACCATGGGCAAGCCCATGGGCAACGGCCATCCATTGTCGGCAATTGTCACGCGTCGTGAGCTCGTACAGAAGTTCAGTACGCACGGGCACTATTTCAATACCTTCGGCGGCAATCCGGTGTCCAGCGCTGCCGGCCTTGCGGTACTCGACGTAATCGAAAAAGAGAATCTGCAGCAGAATGCATTGCGGGTCGGGGAGCACCTGACCGACGGTCTCAGGTCGCTGGCCAAGCGGCACGAATGCATCGGTGAAGTGCGCGGTACGGGGCTTTTTCTTGCCGTGGAGCTGGTCAGCGACCGCGAAGCGCGTACACCGGCAAGCGAACTGACCACAACAATCGTGAATGACTTGCGTGAGCGCGGTGTGCTGACCGGATCCATCGGGCCGGATAACAACATTCTGAAGCTCCGCCCGCCCATGGTAATTTCGACCAGCGATGCCGACTACATGCTGGATATCCTCGACCGGTCGCTGGCGGCCAACGCGCCTGCTCACTGAATCCTGAGGTCACCCGGTGTCCACTCCCGTACTGGTGCTGCTCGTCTACCTGCTGTTCCTCGCGATCGTTGCAATATGGAGCCGGCGGGAAACCCGGACACTCAGCGGATTCTTTCTCGCCGGCAAGAAACTGCCGTACTGGGTGGTCGCCTTCAGTACCAATGCAACCGGTGAAAGCGGCTGGCTGCTGCTCGGGCTGACCGGAATGGGTTATGCCGTCGGTGCCCAGGCCTACTGGGTCGTGGTCGGCGAGGTAGCAGGCATAGCACTTTCCTGGACCCTGATTTCGCGCAAGCTCAAACGGTTGAGCGACGCGACTGACTCGATCACATTGCCGGACGTGTTCGCGGCGCGATTCGACGACCGCCGGCATATTCTGCGCAGCATCGCGGTCGTCATCATCCTGTCCATGGTTTGCGCCTACGTGACAGCGCAGATGGTGGCATCCGGAAAGGCCCTCGGCGCGTTCATCGGCCTCGACTACCCCACGGCCGTCATCGTCGGTGCCGTCATCATCATCGCGTACACCTTTGTCGGCGGTTACAAGGCGGTTGCCTATACGGACGTACTCCAGGGCGGCCTGATGTTGCTCGGGCTGGTGACCGTGCCGCTGGTTGCGATACACGCCGGCGGCGGCTGGCAAGCCATCAGCAGCAACCTGCAGGCGCAGGACCCGGCACTGCTGAGCATGTGGGGAATTACCAGCAGCGGCACGGCAGGCTGGATTGCGCTGTTCAGCTTCATGGCGATCGGTTTGCCGTTCCTCGGCGTGCCGCAACTCATGGTGCGGTACATGTCGATCGATGACGAGGGCGAACTGAAGAAGGCGCGCCTGATGTCCGTCATCGTGATCCTGTTGTTCGATGCCGGGGCCGTCACCCTGGGTATGGCAGGACGCGCGCTGTTTCCGGCCCTCGACGACGCAGAAACGATCTTTCCCGTGTTGGCAACGGAACTGTTTCCCCCGGTGCTCACCGGGGTGCTGATGATCGTCGTACTGGCGGCGATCATGTCGACGGTGGATTCATTGTTGATCCTGGCGTCATCGGCGGTGGTGCGCGACACGATGCAGAAAATCCTCGGCAGCAAGAGTAGCGACGGGGAACTGGCCGGCTATGGCAAGGTGGTCACCATCCTCGTTGGAGTAATTGCTATCGCATTCGCTCTCGAAGAAGTGAAGTTCATCTTCTGGTTCATCCTGTTTGCATGGTCCGGCCTCGGCGCCGCGTTCGGCCCGGTCATCCTGTGCATGCTGTACGACAGGAAGGTCAACCTGGCCGGGGTGGCGGCGGGAATGGTGGGGGGCTTCCTGACCAGCGTCCTGTGGGTGCTGCTGTTCAAATCGCAAACCTACGACCTGTACGAGATGATTCCCGGTTTCCTGGTGGGCCTCGCGCTGACCACGATTGTGAGTCGCCTCCGGCCTCGCGTATCGGACAACGATTACTGGCAAAGGCAGATGCAAGATGAGCGGCATTGATCAAAAGCGCTACCTGGTCACCGTAGCGCTGTGTCTGTTGGCGGCAGCCTGTGGAGACGACAGCGGCAAGACGAAGGTCGACAGCATGCTTGTCAACGGCAGGGTCCTGACACTGGACCACAAGGGTACGGTGGCATCCGTTGTCGTCGTCGGTGACGGCCGCATCGTTGCAGTGGGCGGTGAGGAGCTCGTCGAGACTTACGAGGCACAGCATGTCACCGATCTGCAGGGCCGGCTGCTGCTGCCCGGTTTCGTGGATTCACACACGCACATCCGCGGTGAGCCGAAGCGCTACATCGATCTGACGCAAACGCGTTCGATACACGAACTGCAACAGCAGGTAACGGACAAGGCGCGCGAACTTGGGCAGGGCGAGTGGATCACCGGCTACGGGTGGTCCGAGGACGTCATGGCGGAACTGCGGCGTCCGTTGCGCGCGGACCTGGACGCCGCGGCGCCCGACAACCCGGTTTACCTGCTGCGTGCCGGTGGACACAGCGCCGCGGCAAACAGCCGCGCCCTCGAAATCGCCGGAGTCGACGGCGATACCCCGGATCCCGACGGCGGGCTGATCGAGCGCGACAGCACAGGCGAACTGAACGGCATCATTCGCGAACCCGGGGAGATCGTCAGTCGATTCATCCCGGAAGCGAGCAATGACGAAGTTCGCGAAAGCCTTGTGGGCATGCTGCAGGACCAGTTGGGCTATGGAATCACAAGCCTGGTGCACGCGACCGGCACCATTGCGGACTATCCGGAGTGGGAACGGATATACCGCGAGCACACAGGGCGCTTGCCGCGCGCGACCGTGCAGCTTGCCTGGGAGGGGAGCGACGCGATGGCGGCCTTCGGCAGGAAGACCGGGGACGGCAATGAGTTCCTCAAGGTAGGAGCGGTGAAGATCTTTGTCGATGGCGGATTTACCGGGCCGGCGGCGTACACGAAGGAGCCGTATCGCGGCGAGGCTGACTATCGCGGCAAACTGAACCTGACGGTCGAGGAGCTGCGCAGGATCATCAACGAGGCGCATTCCGCCGGATGGCAGCTCGGCATACATGCCATCGGCGATGCAGCGATCGAACTGACCGTCGACGAACTGGTGGTCGCATTGAAGAATGCACCGCGTCCCGATCATCGCCACTACCTGAATCACTTCACAGTAATGCCGTCGATCGAAACCATGCTCGCCATGGCAGAGAACGAGATCTCGATCACGCAACAGCCGAATTTCACCTACACACTGGAAGGCCGTTACTCGGCCTACCTCGATGGCGACCGGCTGCAGCACAACAACCCGTTGCGCACACCTATGGACCTCGGCATACACGTCGCGATCTCGAGCGACATCCTGCCCATCGGGCCCATGGTCGGGATACAGGCGGCCGTTACGCGCAAGGGGATGTCAGGACAGGTGTACGGAAAAGAGGAAGCGCTGACAGTAGTCGAAGCGCTGCGCGCCTACACGGCGCTTGGCGCCTGGCTGACATTCGACGAAAGGCAAACGGGAACGATCGAGTCCGGCAAGTTCGCCGACATGATCGTGCTGGATCAGGACATCACCAGCGGCGATCCGGATCACATCGTGAATACCCGGGTCCTGCAAACCTGGCTGGGCGGTAAACTGGTCTACCAGCGACAATGAGTAAAAGAACAAGAATCAATCGCCGTGACTTCCTGAACGGGGTCGCGCTCAGCCTGGCAGCGGGAACCAGCCTGTCGCCGCTGGAGCTGTTTGCGCGCATGCGAGCGGCCGGAAGCTACCCGCCCGCGCTCACCGGCATGCGCGGCAATCATCCCGGCTCTTTCGAAGTCGCACACGCCATCTCCTGGACGGGCAATACTTTCGCGATACCGAAAGACCAGACGGATGACACCTACGACCTGATTATCGTCGGTGCCGGTATCTCGGGACTGTCGGCGGCCTGCCTGTACCGGAAACGTACCAGCCCGGATGCGCGTATCCTGCTGCTCGACAACCATGACGATTTCGGCGGTCATGCAAAGCGCAACGAATTTGACGTCGATGGGCGCAAATTGCTTTGTTACGGCGGCAGCCAGAGCATCGACACGCCCGGTCATTATTCGGCTGTTGCGACGCAGATGCTGAAAGATGTCGGCATCGTCACCGAGCGCTTCTACGACTACTACGACCAGGAATATTTTTCGAAGCGGGGCCTCGAACGCGGACTGTATTTCAGCCGCCAGCAGTACGGCTCCGACGTTACCGCGCCGGACGTGATGCGCGGTTTCGGCGCTTCCGGCGGCGGCAATATGGCAGGCGCTGTTGCCCGATATCCCCTTGCCGACACATCGAAAGCCGCATTGTTGCGCCTGCTCGAAGAGAAGAGGGATTACCTGCCTGACCTGCATCGTGAGCAGAAGATCGCCCGGATGCGCAGCATCAGCTACACGGATTTCTTGCAACAGCACGCGGGCATGCCGAAGGAAGTCACGGACATGCTGCGTGACGGCATACGCGGATTCTGGGGCGTCGGCTGGGACTCGCTGTCGGCGCTGGAAGGTTACCGCCTCGGTATGCCGGCGACGGAAAATCTTGGCATCGGCGAGCTGACGAACGAGCCGCCGGGCCGTGACGAACCCTACATTTTTCACTTCCCGGACGGTAACGCCGGGGTGGCACGGGCGATGGTGCGGCAACTGCTGCCGGAGGCACTGCCGGGCAGCACCATGGAAGACCTCGTACTGTCCACGCTCGATTACGAAATGCTCGACCGGCCGGCGTCGAAGGTTCGCATCCGGCTGAACAGCACGGCCGTCGACGTGCGGCACGGCGGTGACGGAAAATTCACCGATGTGACTTATGTGCAGCAAGGCAAGACGTTTCGAGCACGCGGCAGACACACGATCCTCGCCTGCTACAACAACATCATCCCGCACATCTGTCCCGAGGTACCGGAAAAACAGAAGGAAGCGATCGCTTTCGCTTCGAAGGTTCCACTGGTCTATATCAGCGTCGCAGTGCGCAACTGGCGGGCGTTTGCCGAACTCGGCTACCACAGCATCACGATACCGAAGCCCGACCTGATGCATTCATTTGTCATGGATTTTCCGGTCAGTATGGGCGGATACAGCTACACCCAGGATGCTGACGAGCCGACCGTCATCCACGGTACGTTCGTGCCGGCCTATCCGGACGAGGGCCTGTCCTCGCGTGAGCAGCATACGCGCGGCCGGCGCGAGCTCTACGAGATGAGTTTCGAGGACTTTGAGCGCAGGATCGTGAGCCAAATGAACGGCGCACTGCACCCGGGCGGGTTCGATGCGGAACGGGACATCGCGGCGATTACGGTCAATCGCTGGCCGCACGGTTACGCCTACGAATACAATGAATTCAGCGATCCGCCCGGCATTAATCGAAACAATGGACCGCACATTGCCGGCCGCGCACAAATCGGCCGCATCTCGATCGCCAACTCCGACGCGCAGGCGTATGCATACGTCAATGGCGCGATCGATGCGGCCGATCGCGCCGTCAACGAACAACTCGGCACCCGGTAGCTACCAACCATGAGTGAATACGGAATCGTTTCGTTGTTCCCGACCTTGCTGGTGTTCACGCTCGCAATCGTCACCCGGCGACCCATCGAATCATTGGTGACCGGTGCGCTGGTCGGGCTTGGCATCGTGCATGGCACGGGATTCGTGACCGGCTTTTCCGAAACCACGATACGCGTCATGACCGACGAAGACGTCGCGTGGGTCATCCTGGTCTGTGGATTCATGGGAAGCGTCATCGCGTTGCTGATCCGTACCGGGGCGACCAAGGCATTCACGGCGAAGATGACCAGCATGGTCAAGTCGCAGAAGAGCGCGCTGTACATGACCTGGCTGCTCGGCATTTTCATGTTTGTCGACGACTACCTGAATTCCCTGGCAGTGGGTTCCTCGATGCGCGAACTGACCGACAAATACCGGATCTCGCGGGAGAAACTCGCCTACGTCGTCGATTCGACCGCCGCGCCGGTCAGCGTGATCATTCCGTACTCGACCTGGGGTGCGTTCTTCGGCGGCCTGCTGGTCGCCAACGGCGTTGCGGCGGAGGGGCAGGGGCTGGCCACGTATATCAGCGCCATTCCCTACATGTTGTACGCCTGGGTCGCGGTATTTCTCGTCCCGGTGGTGATCGCCGGCTGGATACCGTCTCTCGGGCCGATGAAAAAAGCCGATCAACGGGCGGAATCCACCGGCCAGACCGTTCCGCCCGGTGCCGAGCACGTCGAAAAAGCCAATCAACTGATCCAGCCGAAGCCCGGGCTGACGCCGCGGATATCGCTATTCGTTCTGCCGATGCTGGCGCTGGTGCTGCTGACCATCTATTTCGACAACGACTTCCTGAAAGGTGTCTACGTCACGCTCGGTGCGACGGTCATCGCAATCATCGGCCTGCGACTGCTCAACCTGCACGATACCTTCGATACGGTGATCGACGGATTCAAGACCATGATCGAACCGCTGGGGGTGCTGGTCGCGGCATTCATCCTGAAAGACGTCAATGACGCGCTGGGCCTGCCCGCCTATGTCGTGCAGTCGATGCAGCCGTTCCTGACACCGGACCTCTTGCCGGTGTTCGTGTTCCTGACCATGGGTCTCGTCTCGTTCACCACGGGCTCGAACTGG
>DATICC010000573.1:0-7480 GCA_035457045.1 Woeseiaceae bacterium
CATGTTTTCGAAGTTATGAAAGCAGACAAAGAACAACTGCGACATCCGCGCCTTGTCATCCGGGCTCAGGGATTTGAAATCCTCCAGTGCATTGCCGAACAGAGTCGAGAGTCCCGGTGTGCCTGCTATCGACCGGTTCAAAGCGCCGAACTCACTGACGATGGCCTGGTAGGTCGACGTCCTTGCCGCTTCCGTGTTCGCCTTGACCTGGATTGCCAGGTACACGAGCGATATCAGTACGCCTATTGAACCGACAAAATCGCCAATGTTTCCCAGTTCCTCGATCGACACTTTGGCTCTCCGAGAACCGCCGTGGGTGCGGATTCTCTACTCGGGCAGGGTCTTGCCGGAACCGCCCATCTCTGCGGGGAAGTCCTTCATCTTCGGCAGGCCATCCTTGATGCGCAGCACCGCAGATTCGTAGTTCACATGGATGCCCGGCTGGAACTTGAGGGACGGCAGGATCGCAGCGTATACGTCAACGAAATCACCGGGCGGATGATCGGTCAATACATGGCCGCCGCATTTCGTGCAAAACTTTCTTTGGCTCCCCTTGGTGAGCGCAAAGTTCCCGAGTTTGTCCTTACCTTTGACAACCTTGACCTGGTCCGGCTTCCACAAGGTGAACGCATTGACCGGCCCCGCACTCCACGCGCGGCAATCCTTGCAATGGCAGTAGCCCATGGCAAACGGCGCACCGGTCGCGGCGATCTCCACCGCACCGCAAAAGCACTTTCCTTTGTAGCTACCCGAATTGTTGGTCGGCATATTCGCTCCCTGGTCATGTTCTTGTCGGGCCATTCTTGCGGCAGGGCCGCCTGGTCCCGGGGTAACTTCATCAGCATATCAATAAACTACGATTTCAGCTCTTTTTCAAGCAACGCAAGTATCTCATCGATGGCCACTGACAGCGGCCCGATCTCACGCAGTGCCAGTTGTTGCCATGTATAACGATTCAGCACATGGTTGACGAACTCTTCGTCCGATATCAGCGGCGCCCTTTGCGGCGGTTGTTTCACATCCGCTGGCAATCCCGACATCAGATCCGCATAAGTCGCGATGTAGGGTCCAAGATTGGTCCGCGATGCAAGATAGGGCGTCCAACGCTCGCTCACGCCCTTCGCAAGTTGCGCTTCCCCTTCCTGCAATTCCTCGACCAAGCCAGACCAAGCCACCTGACATGCGCACAGGCTTGCGCCGACCGCGCCATCGTCAACACCTCACCTGTGAAAGCGGCAGAATTTCCCGCTCGAAGAATGCATGAGAATCGGGCTGCACTCATACTGAATTTGTTCTTGTCCATGATTTGCAGTGTATTTTGGTTGCTGACTGCAAAAGCGCTGCGCGGCAGCGACCTGCTTCCTGTTGATTTCAAAGGCCGGGAGTCTCGCATACCGCAACTGGTGAACCACCGGTTGCTTTGCCAGCCGCTTTATCGCGAGTATCGTATCTTTTTGTTTTCGATACAGATTTACCAGAATGCAGCCGACAAGTTGGCCACCGGACGGGCCCGCGCGGCCAAATTCCCGCGCGCGCCGAACGTGAAAGCGTACAATACAGCCAATCTCTTATTTCATCTCGCCGCCAGCTGCGGCTTCAGCATCAGCGGACTCCGCCGCCTTCGAGCTGCGCACAGGTCGAAGCGCCAGACGGTTGCCGGTGGCTAATCCATTTTCAGGTGAGCTCGTATGACCAATGCATCGTCGTTCTTCGGGGAAGCGTACCAGATCGACTCGGTGAAGCCCTCGGATGCTCCACCCGGAGTGCACGGATTGAACTGGCACTGCTACATCATTGTCCAGGGTGGCAGTTATATTCGTGGCTACCGCCAGGGTAGCCATGCCGTCGTGATGAGCGCCGTGGAAGAAATCGTCGAGCAATTGAACGAGCGCCGATTCGGCAAACGGTGGCGTGCGACTCCTGTCGAATCGTCGTAGACGTCAGTCGCTGCTCAGGTGATCAGCATCCACTATTAATTCCTTTCTTCGTCCGGGTCCTCCGCGCCTTCTTCCATCCGCTGCATGGCTTCGTCCATGTCGTCTTTCTGCTGCATGACCGTGTCCTCTACCGCTTTTGCCTTGTCTACGGACTCGATGAGCGGATCGAAGACGCTTTCCTCGTCTTCTTCATCGGCCGAATGGTTGGCCGCTTCGTCGCCGCAGGCGGACAGTATCAGGCTCAATACGATCAGGGTCAGAATTTTCATGCTTGTCTCCTCGTCATTTCCTGGCCGGCAATCTTTCGCAGGAATTGCATCAGGTATTCGTTGATCTCGGCGATATTGTCGGTCAGGCGGTGATCGCCATCGAGCAGGTGCAGCGTTGCCCGGCACTCCCGGGCAAAACGGATGCTGTTCTCGACCGGGACCACGTCGTCGCGCCAGCCGTGCACGATGGCGATGGGAATGTCCGGCGGCCTCGGCGTCAGCACTTCGAAGCCGGGCATGTAATAGGCAGGTGCCAGCACGAAAAGCCCTGCAGCGTTCACCGCCCGGGCTGCCGCCGTTGCCACGTGCCCACCCATGCTCGAGCCGACCAGGACCAGCGGTTCTGTGACAGCACGGCAGGCGGCAACCAGTTTTTCGACGCGCTGCGTCGGATCCGCCATGCCCTGGTAATCAATGCTTTCGACACGGCAACCCAGCGCTTTCGCCGCTTCGGCCATCGCCCGGATCTTGGTTCCCCAGGGGCCGCTTTCCTGGCCGTGGGAAAAGTACACCGCCGGCATAGTCATTCCATGAATCCTTCGCCGCCCTGGCAGAGGTCTTCGATCTCGCGCGCAATCAGCCAGTCGCGGTCCTGGCCCCACAGCGCGGTATCACCCAGGCGAAATACCGGTACGCCCCAGACACCCAGGTCCGTCATTGCCTCCCGGTTCGCTTCGCAAATCGCGCGCCAGTCGTTCGTCCCGAGCGCGGCCCTGACCTCCGGCCAGAACAGGCCCGCCTTTTCGGTGACCCTGCGCAGGCCGTCATCCGTTGCGACATCGGTCGCCTCGTTCCAGATGGCGTTGCCCGCTTCGAAGAGAAATTCGCGTTCCTTGCCCTGGCTCTTCGCATAGAAAAAAGTCGCGATGCAGCGCTCGGCACCGGATCCCGCAACATCGCTGATGCGGTGGAAGGGTATGCCGAGACGCGCGGCCTCGCGTTTGGCATCCCTTGCGATGTAGAGCAGCTTGGCCTTCGGTATCGGCAGGCCGCGCATCACCATGGGCAACACCGGGCGCACCTCGAGCTTGAGACCGAAAGCTTCCGCGATACGGTAGGCCGAGCGCAATGAGATGTACGCGTACGGGCTGCGGAAAGAATAAAAGAGTTCGAGCGGCGGCAGTGACCTGGCCTTGTCCGGTACGGCCCCCGGCAGGTTCAGCTGCATTGCCTGCCGTATCGAGGCGAGCGCAGTGTTCGGCTTGCCGGTCCTGTTCACTCCCAGGCCGTCGAGGCGCGCCAGCAGGTAATGCAGGCGATCGACACCCCAGTACCATTCGCCGCCGTAATACAGCGTGGCGCAATTGTAGTGACCGAGCGATGCGAGCAATGCCTGGTTCCTTTCGATCAAACCAGTGGCCGTCGCTTTGTGATGGCCAATCAATCGCTTCACCCCCTCGGTGTCGCCGCGCCAGTAGGCACTCAGGGCGACTCGTAACGTCTCCGGAAAGTTTTCCGACTCGTGCTCGTTCGCCAACGCATCGAGCAGCGCGCGGCGGTGTTCGACCACCGGGGCCGTGCCCTTGTCGAGAAACGGCACGCCGAGTTCGCGCGCCAGGAGCTGGCAGTCGCGGACGGCATACTCGGCGAGCATGCCGGGCTGCGGCGTGTACTCGTTGCCGAGCGCTTGCGCGAGATAGATTTTCAGCACGACGGCGTAGTGCGCAGCGAATTGCGGCAGGTAGTGACTCAGCAAGTAGGAATACGGGTCGTCAAGCTGCAGGAACACCGACACCTGGTGCGGTTTTCCGGTGATTCTCCTTCGCCACTCGGCAACACGCCGCTGCAGCTCGACGTAGGGATAGTCGAGGTACAGGTTCAGCAGCTGGCTGCGCAACTTGTTCCTGACGCTCAACATTCGTCGTGCGGTTCGCGCCACTATCCGTCCCACGTGGCGCTCGGCTTCCACAACAGTTCGTCGAGATCCGGCTGCCAGCGAAATATGCGCATGTCGACGCGGCCTCCCTTCACCGTGATGCCCTCCATCTTAAGCCGTTTGACCTGTTCCCTGAACGGCCGGCTGCCCGGTTTGAAAGCAATGCGCCCCGAGGACGTGATCACCCGGTACCACGGCAATGCATGGCCGCGAGGCAGCACGCGCAGCGCGTAAGCGGTCTGCCGCGCGCCGCGCGGGATGCCGGCGATCGCGGCCACCTGACCGTAGCTCGCGACCTTGCCCTGCGGGATGTCGCCGATCGTCTGCCAGATGCGCTCGTTGCGTTTCTGCGTTGGCAATTTTTCAGTCATCCGCGTTGCCCAGTCCGAGCCGCTGGCGAATCTCGCGGCGAGCCTCGTTCAGCACCGTTTCCTTGTCGAGGCTGTCGAGGATTTCTTTCACGACCTGCTTCGGCCCACCCTCACCCCAGGACTTGCCCTCGGCCAGGTACTCCGCAGCCACCCGGCCAACCAGGTAGGTACTGTAGTACGCAATCGCGCCCTGCGCGCCCGCCGTGAGAATGGTTGAAAGCCCGAGCGTACCGACTTTCAGTGCGCTCGAAACGAAATGCAATGCCCATACCGTTCCCATCAGCGCCGCCGCTTCGGCGGCAATGACCCGCACCAGCGACCCCGCTTCGTTGCGGCTCAGCGGCAATCCGTACACGCGGGACAAGTGCATGATCATGCCGATGTCAATGAACGCGGCAGCAAAAAGGTCGGCTACCGGTACCGGATTGAATGCGACCGCAACACCCTTCGCGATGCAATAGCTGCGCACCAGCCGGTCGCCGAGTTCGCGTCGCGCATTCAGGATGCGCCGGCCGACCTGGTCGCTGAGATCCGCGGCAAACAGGCTCGCGTTCAGCGCGGCCAGCGTTTTCCCTTCGGATTCGAAGATCTCCCACAGCCGCAAACGAAGTTGCGCGATGTCCGGCGCACGATCGCGCGACGTCTCGGTTTCAATACCGTCGCCGTTCCGCACGATGACCATCTGCGGGCGCGGCTGCGCGGAGACCGCAATGACATCCTCCGCCTTGACGAGGCGCTCGGTCTTCCGGCGTATCGAATCGACAAGCTCGGTGACCTCGGCGTCGCTGTAGAGATCACGTTTGTTCAGCGCGACCACCACCGGCCTGCCCTGCCCGACCAGGGTCTGCAATGCACGCCGCTCGCTGTCCGTGATGTCGCCATCGAGGACGAAGATGACGAGGTCGGAGCGGCGCGCAACTTCCCGCGCCATCTCTTCGCGCGCCTCGCCTCCCGCCTCGTCGAGCCCCGGCGTATCGATGAGATATACGCCGCCCGCTTCGATTTCGGACCAGGGTTCGATGGCGGACTGGCGGGTTTCACCGTGCAGGGGGCTTACCGCGAAGCGCTCTTCCCCTATCAGCGCGTTCAGCAGCGACGACTTGCCGGTGCTGACTCGCCCGTAAGCCGCAATGTGCAGATGCCCGTGCTCCAGCTTGTCGAGCATGGACTGCACCTGAGCATAATCGTGAGCAAGCGTTTCACGGATGCCCTCCGGCAGGCGCGTATCGCCGATCAGTTCCTTCAGGCTTTCCCGCGCCAGCGCGAGATGGGCGGCACCACCGTCGGCTTCGGACTCAGCGTGTTTCTTCTTCCCGCTGCTCCAACGCCATCCGGGCCACTTGCCGAACACCTGCTTCAATATGTTCACCGATGCCTTCCTCGAATTCCTTTGCGGCTTCTTCGGGCAGGAGTTCGCCGTGTTTGGCCAGCGTGTGCACCAGGCTCCTGCCGAGTGCATCGAAGATCAGGCCATAGGCTACCGCATGCACGAGGCCGCCTGCGACCGTGCCGATGCCGGGAAAGGCTTTGAGCGCATTGCCGGCCACGGCAAGGCTCAGCGGCAGTACTCGCCCGGCGCGGCTCTGGCTCAGGCTGAGGAATTCCTCCACGTCGAGATCGCGCGGCGCGGCGCCATACAGGCGACAGAGCTCGCGGGTCATGCTGGTGCCAATGTAGCCCTGGATCAGCACGTCGGTACCGGGACTCACGGCAGCCAGCGCGCCTATCACTGCCTTGCGCGTGGAACTGCGAATGATCTGTTCCGAACGCTGCTCGCGGTAACGCAGCTCGGCCGCCGCCAGTTTGTCCGCCGCAAGGCGAAACACGGCGCGGTCACGGCGGGCGTCGAGCACTCGCGCATCTTTCTCCAGCAGATGGTTGATGGCAACGACGAGTACGCCGATGTCGGCGGGGCGAGTACGGGTCACGCGTGCCTCGCTGCCGTCGGCGGCTTGCTCGAGCACCTCTGTTTGTCCCCCGGCGGACACCGCCACCACACGGCCGCGCGCGCTGTCGTCGCCGAGCTTTCCCAGGTGATCGAGCAGGCGCTCCATGAGTACCGCCTGTTCCTCGCGGTTGTAGCGGTCCGCCTTGTTCATCACCAGCACCAGCGGCTTGCCAAGCTGCAGCAACCAGCGTACCGCCTGCTGTTCCGGGCGCGCCAGGTCACCGTCGCAGACGAAAATCACTACGTGCGAACGCAACGCTTCCTCTCGGGCCATGGCGTCCAGACCGTCCTGCAGGCCGCCGGTACCGGGTACATCGGTCAACAGGATCTGCGTGCCGGCAGCGTTGCGCCAGCGATAATGACGAATGTCGATGGTCGAACCGCCGACGGGGCTCACCAGCACATCGGCTTCAGGCACAAGTGCCTTGATCAGCGAACTCTTTCCGGTGCTTATCTCACCGAAAAAGCAAAGGTGTATGGCGCCAGCCTGCTGCCGCGCGGCGAGCTCCTCGAGCTCGGACTGGGCCGCCGCAACATCGACACCCGCCTTCTCGGCATCCTGCAGGCGTTGTTCGATGTCGGTACGCGTCAGCGCTGCCGATGCAATCGCCGTTTGCCGCGGCTTGCGCCGCACCACCAGCTTGACGATCAGCCAGGCGGCGGCAAAGACCAGGCCGGCAAGGACGGAAACATAACCGTACAGCAGCAGCCTTGGGCCTTCGAGCAGGCGATCCCAGACGTTCAGCGCCGACTCGGTGACGAACAGCAGTGCCGCAACGGCAACGATGAAGACGAGCAGGACGAGCAGCCCGATGGACAGCCTGATGAAGCGGTCGAGTTTCATTGCCGCAAAGACTGCCCGAAATCCAGCCGCATGAACAGGCGGGCCTGCAGGCGCGTCAGAACTTCATCTTGAAATTCACAACGCCGAGATGATTGACCAGGTCCTCGGCGTCGTCGGCGAATATGTACTGGTTGAGATAACCCGCCTCGATTGCAAACTTCGGCGAGAGCTTCCATCCGAGTCCGACGCCGGTACGGTTTTGCGCCAGGCCCGAATCCGCCCCCCAGTCGGTATC
>DATICC010000574.1:0-15034 GCA_035457045.1 Woeseiaceae bacterium
TCCGGTCAGCCAGATACCGGCAATCGCAGACAGCAACACCATCGGCACGATCAGTATTACCGCGAGCGGCAGGCTCCAGCTCTCGTACTGCGCTGACAGCACCAGGAACGCGAGCAGTACACACAACGGGAAAACCCAGAGTGCGGTATTGCCGGAAAGGAGCTGCTGGTAGGTCAACTCCGTCCATTCGAAACTCAAGCCGTTCGGCAGCTCGCGGGCGGCAAGCTCCGCCATCAGCGCTTCCGCCTGCCCCGAGCTGTAACCGGGGGCCGGTGCGCCATTGATCTCGGCACTCAGGTAGCCGTTGTAATGCGGCACGAGGTCAGGTCCTGCGGCTTGCTCAAGCGTCACGAAGCTGCCGAGGGGCACCATGTTGCCACCGGCATTGCGTATCTTCAGTTTCAGCACGTCATCAGGCTGCAGGCGAAAATCCATGTCGGCCTGTGCATTCACCTGGTAGGTACGACCGAAGCGATTGAAGTCATTCACGTAAAGCGATCCGAGGTAGATCTGCATCGTCTCGTAGAGAGCATCGAGGTCGACTCCCTGGGCTTTCGCTTTTTCGCGGTCGACGATTGCCCTGACCTGCGGCACGTTGATCTGGAATCCCGAGAACAGCCCGGTCAGTCCCGGCGTCTGCCAGGCCACGCCGATCAGCTTCTGCGTCTCGGCATACAGGGTCTCGAAACCGAGCCCGGCCCGGTCCTCGATCTGCATGCGGAATCCGCCGATGCTGCCGAGCCCGAGGATGGGCGGCGGCGGAAACACGGCCACGAATGCGTCCTGGATCACACTGAATTTCTGGTTCAGTTGCCCCGCAATCGCCCCTGCCGACAACGCCTCGCTTTCGCGCTCGGAAAAATCGGCGAGCGTCACGAAAATAATGCCGGCATTCGGTGCGTTCACGAAACCGTTGATCGACAGCCCCGGGAATGAAACCGCATGTTCCACGCCCGGCTGCTCGAGCATGATGTCGCCCATGCGGCGCAACACTTCGTCGGTGCGGTCCAGCGTCGCCGCCTCCGGCAGCTGCGCAAACGCAACCAGGTATTGCTTGTCCTGCTGGGGTATGAAGCCCGCCGGCACCGATGAGAAGCCGAACCAGGTCAGGCCGATCAGGCCTGCGTACACGACCAGCGCGATGCCGGAACGTCTGAGAATTCTCTGAGTCGCGCCGACGTAGGCGTCCGTGCCGCGGGCAAACAGCCTGTTGAATGGCCGCAACAACCAGCCGAAAGCGGCGTCAATGCCGCGTTGCAGCCGGTCTTTCGGCGCATCGTGCTCTTTCAGCAGAATGGCCGACAAGGCCGGCGACAGGGTCAGTGAATTGATCGCAGAGATCACCGTGCTGATGGCGATGGTGAGCGCAAACTGCCGGTAGAACTGGCCGCTCAGGCTGCTGATGAATGCCGTGGGAACGAACACCGCAATCAGCACCAGCGAAGTCGCGATGATCGGGCCGGTAACCTCGCGCATGGCCTGCTTCGTTGCGGCGACGGGCTTCAGGCCCTCGCGGATGTTCCGTTCCACGTTTTCTACGACGACGATCGCATCGTCGACCACGATGCCTATCGCGAGTACCAGCCCGAATAGCGACAGCGCATTCAGCGAAAAGCCGAATGCGTACATCACCGCCAGTGTACCCACCAGCGAAACCGGAACGGCGGCGAGCGGAATGACCGACGCGCGCCAGGTCTGCAGGAACAACACAACGACCAGCACGACCAGCAGCAGGGCTTCGGCCAAGGTCTTGACGACCGCCTTTATCGATGCGCGCACGAAAGTCGTGGGGTCATAGACGATCGCGTAGTCCACGCCCTGCGGAAACTCGGCTTTCAGCTCCGCCATGCGTGCACGTACCTGGTTCGATATCTCCAACGCGTTCGAGCCCGGCCGCTGGAAGATACCGATACCCGCCGCCGGTTGGTTGTCCAGCAGCGAACGCAAGGCGTAGGTACTTGCACCCAGTTCGACTCGCGCGACGTCGCCGAGCCTTGTTATCTGCCCATTTTCGCCAGCCTTCACGATGATGCCCTCGAACTCGGCGGTCTCGACGAGGCGGCCCTGGGTATCGATGAGCAGCTGGAACTGGGCGGCATTCGGCGATGGCGGCGCTCCCAGTTTGCCCGCGGCAACCTGGATGTTCTGTTCGCGTATCGCCTGCACTACATCGCTCGCCGTGAGATTCAGGGCGGCGACTTTTTCCGGATCGAGCCAAATGCGCATTGCGTACTCGCCGGCGCCGAACACCTGCGCACTGCCGACGCCTTCTACGCGAGCCAGCTCATCGCGCACCCGCAGGGTTGCGTAGTTCGAAAGGTAGAGCATGTCGTAGCGCTGATCGGGCGATACCAGGTGCACGACCATCGTCAGGTCGGGGGCCGATTTCTCCGTAACGACACCAATTTGCTGAACCTCCTGCGGCAACTTCGGCAGGGTCTGCTGTACCCGGTTCTGAACCTGCACCTGCGCCCGGTCGAGGTCCGTGCCCAGCGAGAACGTAACCGTGAGCGTCATAAGGCCGTCGGCAGTTGCCATCGAGGACATGTACAGCATGTCCTCCACACCGTTGATTGCCTGTTCCAGGGGCGAAGCGACCGTTTCGGCGATCACCTGCGGATTGGCACCCGGATAGGTGGCGCGTACGACGACTGTCGGCGGAACGACCTCGGGATACTCGCTGATCGGCAACAGGCGCAGGGACAGTGCGCCGGATATAAAAATGATCATCGACAACACGCCCGCGAAAATGGGCCGGTTGACGAAGAACTGCGAAAAATTCATACCGTAACTCCGGACTCGAAGCTTGTGCTTTGCTTGTCAGTTCTTGCTGGCCAGGGAAACAGGGTTGCTGTCCGCGATTGCAGTAACCTGCCGGAGCGAAGGCCGGGCGAGATCCGCCATGGAGACCTCCTGGGCTGTTACCGGCATTCCGGGGCGAACGCGCTGCAGGCCATTGACGATGACCACGTCGCCCCCGGCAAGTCCCTCTGTCACGATCCTCAGCCCGTCCACCAGCCGACCGATGGTCACGGCGCGGTACTGGGCAATATTGTTCTCGTCGAGGACCAGCACGAACTTGCGATCGAGATCGGTGCCGATGGCACGATCGTCGATGAGCGCGACCTCGCGCGTATCGCGGCCAACCAGCTTGACGCGTGCGAACAGTCCAGGCGTCAGCGTGTCGTCGGAGTTGTCGAGCACGGCGCGGCCCCTGATGGTGCCGCTTTCGGCGTCCACACGGTTGTCGACGAAGTCGAGCCGTCCTTCGTGGGGATGGCCCTGCTCGTTGATCAGGCCAACAAAAGCCTTGTTCGCGGTTTCACCGTCCGAGTCACTCCGCGCAATTCCCGCATACGCAAGATAGGTTTGCTCATCGGCATCGAAGTACGCATAGATCGGATTCGGCGAAACGACCGTCGTCAGCCAGCTCGAGCTGTCGACCAGATTGCCGGGCGTAATCAGCGCGCGCGACACGCGGCCGTCGATAGGCGAAACCACGCGGGTGAATTCGAGATCGAGTTTGGCGGCGTCGAGCTGCGCTTCCACCGCGGCCACGTTCGCCGCGGCAGTTGCTTCGGCCGTGGTGAAGCTGTCGAGCTGCTCACGCGAGGTCGCGTTCTGCTGGAACAGCCTCTCTGCACGGCGGCTGTTGGTGCGGGCGAGTTCGAGTTGCGCGAGCGCGCGGTCGCGTTCCGCCGTGAGCCGGTTCACCTCGGCGCGGAACGGCCGGGCGTCGATCTGGAACAGCAGGTCGCCTTTGGCGATCCGCGCTCCCTCATCGAAGTGCACCGACTCGATGTAACCGCTCACTCGCGGCCGTACTTCGACCGTCTCGGACGACTCGAGGCGGCCGGTGAACTCGTCCCATTCGTGCACCTCCTGTATCAGGACCTCGGACACGGTCACTTCCGGGGGCAGTGGCGCGGCAACGGGGTCGGCAGCATCGCCACCGACTCCTGCCAGAACGCCCGCGGAAATTGCGGAGAGGACACCTACGATCAGAAAAACTACGCGAGTTCGCATGAGAAAACCTTTTTTATCAATAACTTGACTTGCTATTCCCGGTGCAGACCAGTGCTATATTTACCGCCTGGCCAAACCGCACTTGACATCTGCCTGTAACACGGGGATGATTGCCAGTGTTACTATACCGTTCGGTATTGGCCGTAACGATACTGACCGGTCACTCTCGTGTCAAGGGGTCGAGACCATGAATGCGGATCTGAACGTGCTTCGAGCAGACGATTGCGCCGTGGAATGCGCCAGGGAGCGCATTTTCTCGGCAGCCAGGGAGCTCTTTTACCGCCAGGGCATAAAGGCGGTCGGGGTCGAAGCTATCGCAGCGGAGGCCGGCACGACCAAGATGACCCTGTATCGCCACTACTCATCGAAGGACCAGCTGGTTGCGGAGATACTCAAGGCGCATGACAAGGAGTTCTGGGAGTGGTGGGACGAGATTACCGTTCCCCTGAACGGCCAGCCCCGCCGCCAGATCGAACGCCTGTTCCGCGAGTTCGAGGAACTGGCCTGCGACGACGGCAGTTGCCGGGGTTGTCCCATCGCTAATGCAGCGGTCGAGATCGTCGACGATGACCATCCCGCCCGTCAGATCGTGAAACACCATCACGATGAACTCCGCCGCAGGCTGCGCCTGTTGTGCGAACAGATGGGTGCTCAGTCGCCGGATCGCTTGAGCGACGCGTTGTTCCTGCTGATGAGCGGATCGTTTCTTGCGCGGCTCGTTTTCGACAACGCCGGCCCGATCAACTCTGTGTATGAGGCCGCACAGGTGCTGCTCGACTCTCCGCTCGGCGTACCGGCCGGCTAATTCGCCAGATTCAGGCGCTCGATAATCCGCCCGTTTTCCGGGCAGCGTCTATTCCACAGTTACCGATTTCGCCAGGTTTCTTGGCTGGTCCACGTCCGTGCCCTTGAGCACGGCGACGTGGTAGGCCAACAGTTGCAGCGGAATCGTATACAGGATGGGCGCCTGGAAGTCCTGGATCTGCGCCGGCATGCGCGTCGTGTGTATGCCGACTCGATCGCCGAATTGCACGCGCGGATCGGCAAACACGTACAGCTGTCCACCACGCGCCCGGACTTCCTGCAGGTTGCTCTTCAGTTTCTCCAGCAATTCGTCATCCGGTGCGACCGCCACGACCGGCATGTCTTCATCGACCAGCGCGAGCGGCCCATGCTTCAGCTCCCCGGCGGCGTAAGCCTCCGCATGGATGTATGAAATTTCCTTGAGTTTCAGCGCACCTTCCATCGCTACGGGGTTTTGCACACCGCGCCCGAGAAACAACGCGTGGTGTTTGTCGACGAAGTGCTGCGCCAGTGTTTCGATCGCGGCGTCCAGCGTCAGGACCTGTTCGATGAGTCCGGGGATCTCGGCGAGTTGCGCTACCAGGATCCGTTCCTGCTTTGCCTCGAGGCCGTTGCGCCTCGCAAGTGAAATCGTCAGCAGCGAGAGTGCCGCGAGCTGCGTCGTGAATGCCTTGGTCGATGCCACGCCGATCTCCGGGCCGGCACGCGTCATCATGACCAGACCCGCCTCGCGAACCATCGAACTCTCCGGCACGTTGCAGATGGCCATGGTCGATACGTAGTTCAGCTCCTTGGCAGCCCGGATCGCGGCGAGCGTATCCGCGGTTTCCCCCGACTGGCTGATCGCCACGAACAGCGTGCCTTCCGGAACCACCGGAGAGCGGTAACGGTATTCACTGGCGATCTCGACCGTGCACGGCAGGCGGCACAGCTGCTCGATCCAGTAGCGCGCCACGAGCCCCGCGTGGTAGCTGGTGCCGCAGGCGACAATATGCACACCGCGCGTGGCATCCAGCACCTTGATTGCGGCAGGGCCGAAAGCGGCGTCCATGACTTTGCCGTTCGCGATTCGGTCTTCCAGCGCGCGTGCTACGGCGGCTGCCTGCTCGTGGATTTCCTTTTGCATGAAATGGCGGAACTTACCGCGTTCCGCAGCATCCGCCGTCAGCTCGCTTTCCTTCACCGGTCGACTGACTTTCTTGCCATGACTGTCGAGAATCGTGACGCTGGTGCGCTGCACGACGGCGACATCGCCTTCATCGAGGAACATGAACTTGCGCGTCACCGGGAGCAATGCGGCAACGTCTGACGCCACAAAATTCTCGCCGATGCCGACACCGACGACTACCGGGCAACCGGCTCGTGCCAGCACCAGCTTGTTCGGGTCGCTGGCGCTCATGACGACCAGCGCATAGGCGCCCTCGAGTTCGGCCACAGTCTTGCGCACCGCCTCGGCGAGGTCGCGGGTCTTTTTCAGGTGATGCTGGATCCGGTGCGCCACCACCTCGGTATCAGTCTGGGATTCAAACTTGTAGCCGAGATCGATGAGTTCGTTGCGAAGCTCTTCGTAGTTTTCGATGATGCCGTTGTGCACGATCGTAATGTCGTCCTGCGACATGTGCGGGTGTGCATTGGTCTCGCTCGGTGCGCCGTGCGTTGCCCAGCGCGTGTGAGAGATTCCCGTGTTGCCCTGCAAGGGATCTTCATCCAGCGCGTTCTGCAGCTGCTGTACCTTGCCCATGCGGCGAACGCGCTTTATCGCCTTGCCGTTTTGTACTGCAATGCCTGCGGAATCGTAACCGCGGTATTCAAGGCGGCGCAGGCCTTCCATCAGGATCGGCACGACATTTCTTTCGGCAACGGCGCCGACGATTCCACACATTCCGGGTTACTCCATGGCCCTGGATGCGGCGACGGAAAGCCGTTCGCTCTTCAGGACACTGACATTCTCGCAGTTTTCGCGGCCGGCCAGAATGCTACAGTTCACGCCTGGCGGCAAGCCGAAGGCCAGCGATGGTCGCGAGTGTAACTGTATAATTTATATAACTTAATGCGACTTTTTGCTGGGCCGCTTCCAGCCCGGCACGGTGACCTGGCGGGACCGCTCGAGCGTCAGCTGATCTGGCGGGGCATCCTTGGAAATTGTCGATCCGGCGCCGATGACCGCGCCCTCGCCGACCTCGACCGGGGCCACCAGCTCGACACCGGAGCCTATGAAGGCATTGTCACCGATGACCGTCCGGTACTTGTTTGCCCCGTCATAATTGCAGGTGATCGTGCCGGCACCGATATTCACGTTCTTCCCGATGCTGGCATCGCCGATGTAGGTCAGGTGGTTGATCTTGCTGCCGTCGGCCACCGTGCTTTTCTTGACCTCGACGAAATTGCCGACTTTGACATTCGCCGCAAGCTCGGCGCCGGGTCGCAGCCGCGAAAACGGGCCTATCTCGCAATATGCGCCGGTACTTGCGCCTTCGATGTGACAGTTCGGGTGGATCACGGTACCGGCACCGACCCGCGAATTGCGCAACAGGTTGTTGGATTCTATCCGCACGTTATCGCCGAGAGTGACGTCGCCCTCGAATATGGCGTTGATGTCGATGAACACGTCCCTGCCGCATTTCAGCGTACCGCGTATATCGACGCGGGCCGGATCGGCGAATCCGACGCCCTCCGCCATCAGCTCTTCCACCCTGCGCGCCTGCAATGCCCGCTCGGCTTCCGCGAGTTGCTTCCTGTCATTGATACCCATTACTTCCACCTGGCTTCCGGCCCTGACGCCGTGAACGTTGATGCCGTCACCGACGGCCATGCCAAGGACGTCGGTGAGATAATACTCTCCCTGGCGATTGTTGTTATCGAGCCGCGCCAGCCAGGCCTTCAGCCGCGCGGCCGGCATGCACTGAACGCCGGTGTTGATCTCCCTGACCCGGCGCTCGTCATCGGTCGCATCCTTTTCCTCGACATTGCGCACGACCTTGCCGTTGTGGCGAATTATGCGGCCGTATCCATGCGGGTTGTCCATCTCGACCGTCAGCACTGCGACGTCTTCGCCTTTGCAGGCGCCTGTCACGCGCTTGAGCGTCTCCGGTCTAATGAGGGGTACGTCACCGAAAAGTATCAGCACACGATGGTCTTCAGGTGTACCCGGCATCGCCTGCATCACCGCGTGCCCGGTGCCCAACTGCTTCTCCTGCAATACCCAGCGCAGTTTGTTGCCGGCAGAGGCAGCCTTTACGGCTTCACCGCCAAATCCGTACACGACGCAGATATCGGCGGCCCGAAGCTCAATCGAGCTGTCGATGACGTGCTGCAAGAGGGGTTTGCCGGCCAGCGGCTGCAGGACCTTCGGCAAGGCGGAGCGCATGCGCGTTCCCTGGCCAGCGGCAAGAATGATGATGCTGAGCTTCACGGGAGCGTGTTGTCCGACATGGTCGTGTTCGTGCCTGCGTTGTTATCCAGACGATGTTCCCGGTCAGAACTTGTAGGCAAGGGAGGTCGTGACACCGTAGTCGTTGCTCGCCGCATCCTCTGTCTGGGGTTTGTTGTCGTAGCTGTAGTAGTACTCCAGTTGCCAGTAGAAGTCCTTGATGATTTCCCACCTGAGTGTCGCATCGTATTCGCCGCGTACCCGCCCAGATTCTGTCAGGCTCGGGATCACTTCCAGGGTCGTCGACCAGTCCAGTTCCGGAGTATCGTATCGATACCACTCCCACGTCATCGTGCCATAGGATTCCAGGGAATCGACGTCGTCCGGCTGATTGACGTTGTTCTCGCGTGTCGCTTTCACTCCGCCTTTCAGGATGAACAGGCTGTTATTTGTCTGCACCAGGTAACGTCCGCCGCCTGCTGACAGCGATGTACGCAGGTTCAGCCCCAGTTCGTCGTTGGCATCGAAACTTATGCCGCCGTCATTGAGCCAGCGGTTCGATCGAAGGCGGGTGTAATTGAACTCCAGTGATTGCCGCTGGCTGGATTCACTGCTGTCGCTGTTCGACAGCTGGGACGAAAAATCGGCCGATAATACGCGCTTGATGCTTCGGTACTCGGTGTCCATGCCTGCGTTCAGTTGCGTGATGTTGCTCGCTTTGGAAAAGTTGTAACCGACCGAGACGTTTACATCCAAGGCACGAAATCCTCCCGTATCGATCGGGTCCATGGCAACGACCTGGCTGTTGTCGAGTTCTGCCGGACCGTCCGCGGTATCGACCACTACCTTGAACTCCTGCTTTGCCATCCTGATCTGCCCGAAATACTGCACACCACTTTCGGTCTGCACCTGGATGTCCTGGTCGACACGGATGTATGCGACTTTGTCCCACTCTATGTCGATCGTGCCGGTAGGGTCGGTCTCGAAACTGAGGCGACCCCGGTCCAGCGATTTCAATTCACCCGTCAGCCGGTCGCCATTCCTGAACACAACGACATCAGTGTCCTCATCCGCAGCCGCTCTCGTCGCAAGCAGTGCCCCTGCAAGGCTGGCAGCGATCACCAGCCGTTGGACGATTGTGAAAGACAATAGTCTCGTTGCATGAAGTCGGTTCATGGAGGCTTCCCGGTAGCCAGCCCAAGTGGCTGATTGTCAGGCTTATTTTATAAATGGTGAGGTGTTGTCAGCCGCGCAATTATTATCGTTCCCATCGGCGAATGCCAACTGGCAGGTCTTGCCCGGATGAGCCGTTTAAATTGCCGCTCCGTTCGCCACAATAGTAGTATGAGCGTGACCGGGGTCTGTTGCTGGCGCCGCCGGAAACCCTATGGAGGAATTCATGAGTTACCTGAACACTCGATTGTCAATCATTTGCATAGCCGTGTGCGCGCTGCTCCTTTCCGCCTGTACATCGGGCCCTGACATACGCTCCGACTACGACAGGGCTGCCGACTTCAGCGGCTATCGAACTTACAATTTCATCGAGGGCGCAGGTCCTGACGGACAGGGTTATCAGAGCCTGTTCACCAAGTACATGCTCGCTGCCATTTCAAAAGAGATGGACGCCCGGGGCTATACCATGTCCGACAATCCCGATCTGCTGGTGAACTTCAATGCATTTATTCAGGACAAGACCAAAATCACGACGACACCTTCGACGATGGGCGGCTACTACGGTTATCGAGGGGGTTACTACGGACCCTGGGGCGGCTACGGTTACGGAACGGAGACCCATGTGTCGCAATACACGGAAGGCACGTTCAATATCGATCTCATCGATGCCAGAAAAAAGCAGCTGGTATGGGAAGCCGTTGGTGTCGGTCGCATAACTGAGGAGAAGCTCGAGAACCTTGAGCAATCTGTAAACGAAGGCGTGCCAAAGTTCTTTGCCAACTATCCTTTCCGCGCAGGTGAGGCGCTGCCGGTTCCTGTTAAACAATAGCCGGGTTCAGTGCCGGGGAGTTTGCCGATGATTCGATTTGTGCCGGGACTCGCGGGAGCCACCCTGGCATATGTCGCCATGGTGCTGATCCAGTGGATCGACAATGGCTGGGTTCATGCGGTGCTGTTTTTTGCCGTGTACCTGTTTGTGGCGGTCGCAGTCGATAAGGCAATGACCGGTTACCGCCGGAACAGCGGCTGAACCGGGCTGCAGTTCACAGACAAATATTCAGCATGGGTTAACCTGCAGTATCGCAGGATGCTGTGCTATGCGCCGATTATTGCTGATCCCGGTCCTGATGTCCGTCTCTGCCGCTGCCTGCAGCGGCGAGATCTACCTGCGTGACGGCGTAACGGACGGCGATACCTTTTACCTGTCCGATACGGCTCTGCAGAACGATGACCCGGTGTTGCAGAGCTGGGTCAGCTACAGCCTGACACGCAGCGCCTGCCAGTTGAAGATCGGCGGTGACAACCCGGCACGCGCGAGCTCCTTCGATTGCGAACTCACGGCGCGCCGGCACCTGCTCGAAGCCTGGCAGGAACAGCGCGTCGACAGCCCGGCAAGCGTCGATCCCTACCTGGACGACCTGCTGCTGGTGCAACAGGCGGGATTCCTGGACGAATACATCGCCTATTACTTTCGCCGCAAGTCCTGGCAGCTGCCGGCGGAGCTCGATCCGCAAGCCTTCGACGACTGGCGCCGCGAGCATCTTCGCGGCCACAAACCGCAGACCCGCTGGGTCGGGTCATGGAACTACGCAGAAAAGGTCCAGCAGGCACGCTGACAAAAGGTGCCAGGTTTATTTTCTGCGCGACTTCATTCATCGCGTCGCCTGCAATGCAGGCTCCTACAATGCAAGCCCGAAAATTGTGGCGAGCAAGATGCTGGTACCGTCGTCAGGCTGAGTCGGTGTGGGGAACCCCCTGGCGCAAATTAAGCGGACCGCAGGGAGCCATTGCGCCAGGGGGTTCCCCTCATCGGCTCAGCCGGATAAGCAATAAATAAACCAGGCACCTTTTTTATTCGGCAGCGCGGTACCTGGCGAACCAGCCGAGGATGTTGTCGACCTTGGCGATGAGTTGCGACGGTCGCGCGGTGCTGTCATGCGATGCTTCCGGCATGCGCACGAGGGCCGAATCGATGCCGCGTAACTTCAGCGCCTGGTAGTACTGCTCGGACTCGGCTATCGGCGTGCGGTAATCCTCTTCGCCGGTGAACAACATCGTCGGTGTCTTGACGTTACCGACCAGCGACAGGGGCGATCGCTTCCAGTAGGCCTCCGGGTCTTCCCACGGCATGGCGGCAAACCAGTACTGCGTGAAAAACGCGGAGAAATCGGCAGTCAGCACGAAGCTGCCCCAGTTGATCACCGGTTTTGCCACGACTGCTGCACTGAAGCGGTTGGTCTTGCCAATGATCCAGGACGTGAGTACGCCGCCGCCCGACCCCCCGGTCACGAACAATTGTGCAGGGTCTATATAACCTTTGCTTATTACGGCATCGACGCCCGCCATCAGGTCGTCGTAGTCCTGGCTGGGATAGTTGTGGTGAATCTCGTTGGCGAAGGCGTTGCCGTAGCTCGTGGAACCGCGCGGGTTTGCAAACAGCACGACATAGCCTGCCGCGGCATAGAGCTGGCCCTCCGCGGAGAACTGCGGGCCGTACGCGGCGAAGGGCCCGCCGTGAATTTCGAGAATGAACGGGTATTTCTTCGCGGCATCGAAGCCCGGCGGCTTGACCAGCCAACCCTGGATCTCGTAATTGCCCACGGTCGCCGGCCAGGTCAGTTCCTCCACCGCGCCGAGGTCGCGCTGCGCGAGGAAATCCTCGTTCAATTGCGTGAGCCGCTGCGCTTTGCCGTTCCGGGCTACGTAACCCACATCGGCGGGTCGGTCCGGGCGGCCGGCCGAATAGGCGATGCCGCCGTCGCCGCCGACCGAGAAGCCACCGCTGGTGTACGGCCTGCCGATGTCGACACCGCCGGTGTCGTCGGTGAGTGCCCGGATGCTGCCGTCCAGTGACAGGCTGGCAATGACCGAGCGGCCACGATCGTCGTACTGCACATAGAGCTGCTTCGCGCTTCCTGCCCACTGAACGTCGTCGATCGAGCGATCGAAATCGCCGCTGATATTTCGCGAGGTGCCGTTTGCAACGTCGAACAGGTACACGCTGCTGTTGTGATAACCCATTTTCCTGTCGTCGTAACCGCGGTACGCGATGAGCTTTCCGTCGGGCGACCATTTCGGCGACTGGTCCGGGCCGACACGATCGGTCAGCTTTTTCAACTCGCCGCTGGCAACGTCGACGGTCCAGAGCTCCGATTCGGAAGGTTGCTCGATCGGATTGTCGACCCGGTTGGCCGAGAACACGATGGCTTTGCCGTCCGGCGACCAGCTCAACGATCCGTCATGGTCGTAGTCGCCGCTGGTCAACTGCCGCGGCGTACCGCCGTCGGCCGGTATCACGAAGATGTGTGTATAACCAGGCGTCAGGTAGCCTGCGCCATCGACACGAAACGGCAGGTCATCGATAACTTTCACGGGAGGTGCCCACTCCGCGCCTTCAGGTTTGGCCGGCGGATCGGCGAGTTTCGGCGGCTCGGATTCAACCAGCATGGTAAATGCGATCTGCCGCCCGTCCCGTGACCAGCTGATCGAGCCCGGTCCCTGCGCCAGGTTCGATAGCAGGGCGGTTTGCCCAGTGTCCATCCACCGCACGTACAGTTCTGCGCCGCGCTCTCCCGCCTCTGTGACGTAGGCGAGCCGGTCGCCGGCCGGAGACCAGCGTGGACTCGAAAAGCCCGCAGTGCCGGATAAAAGGGGCCGATGGTTACTGCCATCCGTGTTGACGATCCAGATATTCGACAGCGCGCGATCGGTCATGATGTCCATGGACCGCCGCAGGTACGCGACCTGCCTGCCGTTCGGTGACAGTTGCGGGTCGGCGGCGATTTCGATCTCGAACACATCGACGTTGCGCAACAAGCGCTGATCGCCTTCCGCCGCCATGGACCCGCTTGAGACGAGCACGGCGAAAATAATTGCTGCCATTTTTCTATGCACGGCTGACCCCTTCAATGATTCTGGTTCTGTCGCAGGGAATTGCGACCTTTGTTATGGGCCGATCATCGCATATCTTTGCGATTACATACCAAGACGGGCCAGCGCGATGGCGGCCGTCGCTCCGGCCGACTGTAAGGCATTGAGTTTGCACATTTTTCTAGTCAAATGATCGTGATTTGAAAATCCGCGCCCGGCAGTTCACCATGTCTCGCTTTGCCGGCCGCGTTGCGGCGAAATCCGGTTTTTCATCCAGGGACCTGACATGTCTTCGCGCTATTTCTTTACTTTCATTCCACTGCTCGTCCTTTGCGCCGCCTGCGGCAAGCCGGACGACTCAAGCAATGCAGCCTCGTTGCCGATCCGTTTCGTTGCCGTCGACCTGCAGCAAATGGACACGGCCGATGGCCTGACTGCACTTTGCGGTGCGGAGGAAACCGCGTTGCGCGAGCACCTGACAGCGCTCGAGAACTTCGACGGGGGCGCCACGATCGACGGCTACCTCGAGTCGCTGAACAGCCTGACGGCCAGCCTTGCAAACGTGTCCAGTGCCGCCCAAAGCCTCGGCAGTGTGCACCCGGACAAGGCGGTGCGGGATGCCGGCGATGCCTGCGCGCAGAACCTCGCCCGCATCGGTACGGACATCGGCCTGTCCCGCCCCGTGTACGAAGCGGTCAGCAGCCTTGACGTCTCGGATGCCGACGACACCACGAAACACGCAGTCGCGAAAATGCTGCTGGCCTTTCGCCTCTCCGGCGTCGACAAGGACGATGCAACGCGCGAGCGTATCCGCGCACTGAACGATGAGATCGTCGCCATAGGCCAGGATTTCGACCGGAATATCCGTGAGGACGTACGTTATCTTGTGCTGGACTCAGTCGATGGTCTCGTTGGATTGCCCGATGACTATATCGCAGGGCACCAGCCCGGCGAGGACGGCAAGATCCGCATCTCGACCCAGTATCCCGACGTGTTCCCGTTCTTCGAGTATGCGGAGAGCGACGAACTGCGAAAGGAGATGCTGACGATGTATCTCAATCGCGGCTATCCGCAGAACGAGGAGATACTCAAGAAATTGCTGGTCGCGCGTTACGAGCTCGCGCAACTGATCGGTTACGAAAACTACGCTCAACTCATTACGGCCGACAAGATGTCTGGTTCGCCGGAGCGGGTGCAGGCGTTTCTCGACGAGCTTAAGGGTTACACCGCCGACACCCAGGACAGGGAGTACGAAACGCTGCTGGCCCGCCTCCGCCAGGACCGGCCGGATGCCGAGTCGCTGCAACGCTGGCAGACCAGTTACATCGAAGAAAAAGTGCGCCGCGAGCAGTTCGATGTCGATTCCAAAATCGTGCGGCAGTACTTCAGCTACAACAACACGCGCGACGGCATACTCGAAATGGTGCAGGACCTGTTCCAGGTCCGCATCGAACCCTGGGACACCTGGACCTGGCACGAGGACGTGAAGGCGTACCAGCTCGTCGACGGTGACGAGGTCATCGGGCGTTTCTACCTCGACATGCATCCGCGGGAAGGCAAGTACCAGCACGCGGCGATGTTCCCGTTCGTCAACGGTATCGAAGGACGCCAGTTGCCGGTAGCCGGGCTGATCTGCAACTTCCCGACCGGCGACGGCGCCATGCAACATGCCCAGGTCGAGACCTTCCTGCACGAATTCGGTCACCTGATTCACTGGCTGTTTGCCGGACACCACCGCTGGGACAATGTCAGCGGCATCACTGCGGAGTGGGATTTCGTCGAGGCGCCGTC
>DATICC010000575.1:0-2576 GCA_035457045.1 Woeseiaceae bacterium
GCGTTGCAGCGTTTCAGGGTCGGGTGTTGTCATCGTCAGCCGACGCGCCGCGGCGGCGAAAAACCATCAGCCGTGTATTGCGAAACTCGGTGCCCGCACGCATGCGGGCGATGTTCGAGCGATGGCTGAAGACGAGGTACAAGGCCATCACCAGGCAATAGACGAACAGCGGCTGGTCCTGCGGCAGACGTGTAGCGGCAATATAAAGCGGCGCTGTCATGCCGCCGCACATCGTGGCGAGACCCACGTAACCGGACAGGACGAAAACCCAGGCCCAGATCAGCAACACCGGCAGGATGACGCCGGGCGACAGTACCAGCAGGGTGCCGATCAGCGTGGCGGCGCCCTTGCCGCCGCGAAAGCTATGCCAGATGGGCCAGACGTGCCCGGTCACGGCGGCGGCCGCGCAGGCGATTGTCAGCCACACCCTCGATATCTCCGCATCTGCAGCGACCAGCGGCAGGTTGAGACCCGGCACGACCGCGGTTACGAAGGCACCTTTGCCGATGTCGATGATGACCACCGCGATCGCAAAGGCAAGGCCCTGCGTGCGCAATGCGTTGGTGCCGCCGGCGTTGCCGCTGCCCAGTTTGCGGATGTCGATGCCGCCGCGCATCTGGCCGACGATCAGCGCTCCCATCAGTGAACCGATGAAATAACTGATGAGAAACTTGGTACCGAGTTCAAGCACGGCTTGCGCCTTTCTGCGGGTAGCAATATGTTGCGCCATTGTAACATCGCCGGGGGCGGCCTTCGCGTGAACACGACCTGTGCATGACACGACCATAGCGCTCTTCCTCAACCCGGCGGCGGGTCGTGGCCGTGCCGGCCGCAAACTCGCGGCAATGCAAAAGCTTTTCGCAGCACAAGGCATTGCGCTTGACGTCGTGCTGAGCGATGCGCCCGGCGACCTGGACCGGCGTATTTGCGACAGCGCAATCTCGGGCACTGGCAGGCTGATTGTTGCTGGCGGCGATGGCAGCATTCACGAAGCCGTCAACGGCATCCTGCGTTCCGGGAAATCCGTTGCGCTCGGCGTCATCCCGATCGGCACCGGCAATGATTTTGCAAAAGCCGCGGGCATTCCGCTGCATTGGGAAGATGCAGTCATGCTGCTCGCCAGACGGATGCTCGCCGGCACACCGCCGCGCGCGATCGACGTGGGCCGAATGAACGATCGCTATTTTGCCAACGGCGCCGGCGTCGGCTTCGATGCCAAGGTGACACGCATTGCGCGCGCCAACCGACTGCCGATCGGAGATCTCGTTTACCTCGTCGCGGTCGTGCAGGCGATGTGGGACGGCGTGATAACGCCGCAGATGTCAATACAATACAATGGGCGGGTGTTGCAGGGGCCGATGACACTCGCCAATGTCAGCAACGGCGCGTGGATCGGCGGCATGTTCCGGATTGCACCGGCCGCACGCAATGACGATGGCGAACTGGACCTCGTCGTCGCCGGTCCGGTGAGCCGGCTGCGCATCCTGCGACTGTTGCCACGCCTCATGAACGGTACGCACATCGGCGAGCCGGAGATTTCGCAGCAAAGGATCACGGAATGTGTCATCGAGGCCGAAGCGCCGGTGCCCTCGCATCTCGATGGCGAAGTGCAGCCCTTGCAGAGCCGCTTCGAGATTGCGATTCTTCCCGCTGCGCTAGGCCTGTTGTGAGGTCTTCACCGACCCGATATAGATAGCCGCGAGTGAAAGCAAGGCACCCGCCGCTTCGATCAACGACAACGTTCGGTCAAAGAACAGGATGTCCCAGATGAAGCTGCCGGTGGGCTGCACGAGCAACGCGAGCCCCACTTCCGTGGTCGTGACACTGGACAGGCTGCTGGCGATGAACAGCATGCCGATCGCGCTGCAGAGCACGCCGTAGAGTAACAACCAGATGGCATCCGCGACGCCCGGAATCTGCAACGATACGCCTTCGAAGGCCGCAGACGCACCGAGCAGGACCGCGACCAGTAAGGACATGACGGCAATTTCGCGAGCCGGCATCGCGTGCGCCGAATGCACCCGCGCCTGGCGCATGTACAGGAGGTACCCGGCGTAGCAGACGGCCGTCAGCAGACCGAATACGATGCCGAGGCGATAATCGGCGGAAAAACTGTGCCAGTCGAAGCCCATGATGAGCGCCAGGCCGACGATCGCCAGCGGCACCGCCGCGAGCTGCATGCCGGTCGGCCTCTGGCCGAGCAGCAACGCGCCCGCCGCCATCATGATGAATACCTGGAAATTGGCGAGCAGCGTCGACAGGCCGGCGCCGATGTAGAGGATACTGCGATGCCAGAACCAGAGATCCAGCGCGAAAAAAATTGCCGAAAGGACGAGCGCGATCCAGGCCTTGCCACTGAACGTCAGCCGCCGCCGGGCTACTGCAAGGTAAACGGCAAGCACCAGGCCGCCGAACAGCATGCGATAAAAACCGCTGGTGGTCGGCGCGACGCTGGTGAGCTTCACAAATACCGGCGAAAAGCTGATCATCAACGCACCGGCAAACAGCCGCAGATGCGGATTCTGTATCAGGGAGTGCAAGGTGGAAGTGGTCCTGCAGGGAATTGCCGGCGACCA
>DATICC010000576.1:0-3782 GCA_035457045.1 Woeseiaceae bacterium
TGAGGTCGACAGCCCGGGAACGAGCGTGGCGCCGGGCACCTCGAGCCCGCTCGACCGGGTGACAGCACGCGTGAAGAAGCTGGGATTCAGGGAGCAACGCGAACTCGAAGCACTGCCGGCAACGATCGAGGCACTGGAAAAACGCCTGAACTGCATACAGGAGCAGATCTCACAGCCGCATTTCTATACCCAGGCGCATGACCTCGTGCGACCGATACTCGACGAGTTGCAATTCACCCAGGAACAAATCGACCAATCCATGCGCCGCTGGGCGGAACTGGACGATCGATCGCAGGAGTTCCAGCGCTCTCGCCTCGAGGATCGCTCCTGAGACGGGACGCAACGGCAGGCACGTGCGTGCCCCGACTGACAGCTAACCGTCTTTCCAGACATTGGCCTTCTTGTCGAAATCCTTCCCCTGGACCTTCACCACGCAGAAGCGCTGCCCGGTCGGCGCCTCCAGCACGACCCAGTCCCGGATGCGCGCGACTTCCCTTGCGCCGAGCCCGATCAGCCTCTTCACTTCCGCCTCGATGTTGTCCGACTCGATATCGATGTGAACCCGGCTCGGATGGCTTACCGATTGCACTTCGACATACGGCTCGCCGGGCGCGGTTTGCAGCGTAACGTACTTGCCTTCTTTCTTTTTCGGCGGCGCCCCGAGCGCCGCGCTCCAGAATTCCGTGGCCGCATCGAGATCATCGGTTTGGCAATCAATGATGAAACCGGCCAGCTTGCTCTTGTGCATGACGCCTCCTCGCTTATTCACCGCATGAACGTATCGGGAATGGGCATTGTAGTGCCATCGCCGGACTGTTGGTCATGCCGGATCAGCCCGTGGAATCTGTAAGGCAATATAGCAACGCTCCGGGATCAATCGGCAGCAGGGGACTCGGGAAGTGCCCGGCGGAGCACCAGGTAGCCGAGTATCCCGGATGCCAGCGAGCCGGCGATTATTCCGAGGCGCTCGTCGAACACCGTGTGCATGTCGGTGCCGCTGCCTTCGAACGCCAGCGACGCAACAAACAGGCTCATCGTGAACCCCACGCCGCAGAGCACCGCAACTCCATACAGGCTTGCCCAGTTTGCGCCCTTCGGCATGTTGGCGACACCAAGCCTGATTGCCACCCAGCAAAACAGGAAGACACCGAACTGTTTGCCCACAAACAGGCCAGCAGCGATACCAAGCGGCACCGGGTGCAGCAGCTCAGCCAGGCCGACACCGTTCAGTGACACGCCCGAGTTCGCGAATGCAAATACCGGCAGCACAATAAATGCCACGAGGTGATGCAGATCGTCCTCGAGTTCGCGCAATGGGGACCTGTCCGGATCGTCCTTGTCGCGAATCGGGATGAATGCGGCCAACACGACTCCGGCCAACGTCGCATGCACGCCGGATTTCAGTACCGCCACCCACATGATCAGCCCGACCCAGAGGTATGCGGATACCGTCGACACCCCCCGCCAGGCCATGATCCCCAATACTGCAATGCAAGCGCCGGCAATCAGCAGCGCCAGGGTCGAAAGATCGCTCGTATAAAAGAACGCGATTATTACTATTGCCGCAAGGTCATCGAAGATTGCCAGTGATACCAGGAAGATCTTCAGTGAGGTTGGCACACGATTGCCGAGCAGCATGAGTATTCCCAGGGCAAAAGCGATATCGGTTGCCGCGGGGATCGCCCATCCGTCCATGGCCATGGCGTCGCCATGGTTCAGCAGCAGGTAGATACCGACGGGAAACAGCACACCGCCAACGGCACCCAGGACCGGCAGCAGGATGTTGGCCGGCCGTGACAGCTCACCATCGAGGAATTCCCGTTTCAGTTCCAGCCCGACGAGAAAGAAGAAGATGGCCATCAGGCCATCGTTGATCCAAAGGATCAGCGGTTTTGCGACATACAGTGCACCGATGCGGACCTCAACCGGCACATCGAGCAGCAGGGCATACCAGCGCTGCGCGGGCGAATTTGCCACTACCATTGCCAGTGCGGCCGCCAGCACCAGCGCGATCCCGCCGGCCGATTCGAGTTTGAGAAATGCTCGTATCGTCGTTTTCACAATCACGCTCCACAAATGAAAAGGCCCGACGCGTGGCCCTGGAGCCCCGCGTCGAGCCTGCGATCACCCTGGCGGCTGTCGTTCCGTCGTGTGAACGACGGGACGGCAGCACCAGGTTTGTTACATCGGTGTTACGTTCTCTGCCTGTGGGCCTTTCTCGCCCTGGCTCACAGTCATCATTACCTTTTGGCCTTCGCGCAAGGTTTTGCGACCGCTGGCATTGATTGCACTGAAATGAACAAAAACATCCTTACCGCCATCTCGTTCGATGAAACCAAAACCCTTCTCATCGTTGAACCATTTAACGGTGCCTTCTACTTGCTCTGACATAATCTTCTCTTGATAGCTCTGACCAGAATAACTGGCAATTGAAACATCCGGCTTGCGCCGGATAAACGTGTCCCCGAACGGCAAAAAAAATCAGCGCATGGCGCTGTCAATGACGGTCGAAAACTTTGGGCCCGTATTGTCACGCCTGCGGGCGCGTTGTGCAACAGGAAATCGGCAAAAATGCATGGAAATGGCTCGCTACCTGGCCTGCAAATACTTGAGCCACGGCGCGAAATAGCGCGAATCCCAACCGCCCGATACACCCTGGTAGTCGCTCTCGGGCACATCGATATGTATCAGGTCGATGCGCCCGGCATTGGCATCCTCCTCGGCGAACAGGATGATCAGGGTCGAGTCCGGATCCGTGTCCGCGAAATTCACCGAGCGCCAGGACTGGACGATCAGGCGAGGTTTCACGACCTGCAGCGTCCGCCCCTTGAGCAGTCCGCCGAAAGCTTCGAAGGCAGAGCCGGCTTCTTCGCTGATCTTCGCCGGCGCTCCGGTGAGCTCGCCGTGTTCCACGGGATCCATGTACATGTGGTACAGATCGGCGGCAGCCGCGGGTAACACCACCGTCTTGTATATCGTGCTGCGCATGCCCGTCTCAGGTCATGGTCTCGGCGAAGTAGTCATCGAAGGCCTGGTGCAGTACGTCCGGCGGAATGTCGATAATCTCGGCCGCAACGTGCAGTTTTTCCATTTCCTCCGCGTCCCTGCGGCCGTCCGCGGCGGCGACCTTGAGCATCATCAGGGCGATTTCCCTTTTGTCGTCGCGCGTCAGCACGCCGCTCAAGTCCCTCAGCAGCCCCTCGAGATCCGGATTGTCTGCAAGATTCGTCAAAGCCCGGTTCAGCAACTCCAGCGACTGGGCGCTTTCGAGATGAAAATGCCGGCCGACTCCCTTCAGCATTTCCGCGGTTTCCGAAGAGGAGATGGAGCCGTCGCCCTTGGCGACATAAACGAGCAGTGCAGCCACCAGGAACTGCGAATCGTAGACCTCGGTCTCGTCGCTGGTTTCGATGACCAGCGTCGCGCCCTCGAATCTCGGATTGATCGTTTCGTCGATCATGCATCTCTCCAGCCGTGCCCGGTGCGGCCACCGTGGCTGCAACCTGGCACCATTCTACCCGCGGCCGCGAAGCGGGCGCGACAAAAAGTGCGCAGCGGCGCCACTACCCGGCAGGATATCTGGCCTTCATGTGCTTCACGGAATCGTCGATCAGGCCACGCAGTTCCTTCCGGTCGATGTCGTCCAGCGACTTGACATACAGGCAGCTCTTGCCGGTCTTGTATTTCCCCAGCTTCTTCATGCGGGCCGCAAATTCCGAGAACCCCGGCATGATGTAGATCGTCAGGTTTTGCTTTCGGGGGGACACACCACAAAGCATCCA
>DATICC010000577.1:0-4620 GCA_035457045.1 Woeseiaceae bacterium
CGCCGGACATCAAGGGGCCGGAGCAATGGCGCGAGGGCCGGCGCCGCCTGCTGACCACGCCGTTCAGCGTGTTCGAGGATCACGTGCGCGACCAGCTTGACCAGGCGCTTTCCGGCGCCGGCTTCGATGCCGAGCGCGATATCCATGCGATTACCGTCAACCGCTGGGCACACGGTTACGCCTACAGCCCTGGACTGATCTGGGAACCCGATTATGCCTCGGACGACGAGAAGCCCTGGGTCATTGGCAGGAAACCTTTCGGCCGCATCGCGATTGCGAATTCGGATGCAGGCGCAAGAGCCGACACCAATTCGGCAATCTCGCAGGCTTACCGTGCGGTGACGGAGTCCGTCTAGCGGTGCCGGTGTTCACTTGTTTGCCTCATGCGTCGATGGTCCGGAGTGTTGGGCGTGGCCCGTGCCGGACAGGTGCTGCAATGGAAAAGCCAATGCGGCTATGCCGATTGCCACCAGGACCGACCCGCCGACACGGCGCGCGATACGCTGCTTGCGCCACGCTGACAGCTTCACGGCGGATGCCCCGGCCAGCCAAAGGCCCGGCAAGGTGCCCAGCCAGAACAGCAGCATGACCAGCATACCGCTCACGACCGTGCCGCTGACAGCGGCCATGGCCACGGCGCTGTAGACGAGGCCGCAGGGCAGCGCACCCCAGACGAAGCCGGCGGCCAACGCGCGCGCCGGCGTTGACACAGGCAGGACATGCCGGGTGAGCGGCGCAATGCGGCGCCAGAGCAGGGCACCGCCGCGCTCCAGGAACTGAAGGTTGCGCCAGTCGAGCAACAGGTTCAGTCCGAGCGCAATCACCAGCAGGGCAGCCAGCACGCGCAGCAAGACCAGTGCGTTGTCCGCGCCCGCGGATTTCACGATCAGAGAACCGCCGCCGGCGGCGATGGCGCCGAGCAGCAGGTAAAAGCCAAGGCGGCCGCTGTTATACAGCAGGCGCCGCCAGCCGCCGGCGAATGTTGTCTGCGATCGTTCCTCGAACAGCACGACAATTGCACCGCACATGCCGAGGCAATGCGTGCTGCCGAAGAAACCCGCGAGGAAGGCTGCCGGCAGCAGCAGTTCCGGATTCACGGCGGCGGGTCTCGTCGATGCCCCGTCTTGCTCTGTTCCGGGGTACTGTCATCGTCCATGACCACGCTCCAGGCCGGTGATTTGAGATCATCGAACTGCCCCGACCCGACTGCCCAGAAGAACGCCCAAACGGCGACGCCAAGCAGCACCAGCCCGAGAGGGATCAACAGGTAAAGTATGCTCATGCGTCGGCCGGCAGGGAGCGCAACGATGGCTGCTTTGCGGGGCTGGCCACCGGCATCGTTGTCATCGGTCTGCGCAGGCGCAATGCGTTCGATACGACCAGCAAAGAACTCAGCGACATGCCGAGGGCGGCCATCCACGGGGCCAGCAGGCCGCTCACCGCGAGTGGCACGGCGGCGAGGTTATAGCCGATCGCCCAGGCCATGTTCTGGCGGATGATGCGCCGCGTCGCCCGCGCGATGTCGACGGCATCCACGATGCCCTGCATGCGCTTGCCGAGAACGATTGCGTCGGCACTGGCACGTGCCAGCGCGGTGCCGGCATCGAGTGCGATGGATGCATCGGCTGCGGCAAGCACCGGCGCATCATTGACACCGTCCCCGACCATGACGACGGTCTCGCCTGCATCGCGCAATGCGTGGACGAGCGCAACTTTTTGCTCAGGCCGCAAGCCTGCCCGCCAGTCCGTGATGCCAAGCTTCCCGGCGATACGGCGCACGGCAGCTTCGCGATCGCCGCTCGCGATCATCAACCTGAACCCGGCGGATTTCAGAGCTGTAACAGCATCGAGCGCATCGGTGCGCAATTCATCGCCGATGTCGAAGCGCGCCACGAGTTGCTTCTTGTTGCCCAGCCAGACGATCGTGTGCGAATCCGGATCGTGATCCTTTGGAACTGCGGACTCGGCATACGCCTGCAGCCAGGGTGCACTGCCGATGCGCCAGCGCTCTGCGCCGATCGTGCCCTCCACTCCACAGCCCGATTCCACCGCAACGTTTTCAGGCAGCGGCATGTCCCGGCCTTTGTGTGCAGCGAACGCGCGTGCCAGTACGTGCTCGGAGGCGGTCTCGAGAGCCGCGGCTATCGCCAGGCATTGCGCCTCGGAATATTGCGAAGACAGTACCTGCGTTTGCAGGATTTCGGGCCTGCCGGCGGTCAGCGTGCCGATCTTGTCAAAGACAAAGACCGCCGGCTTTGCGAGCACCTCCAGCAGGCGCGACCGCACCAGCAGGAATCCGCGCCCGGCCAGGGTCGATGCCGCAGCGGCCAGCGCCGCCGGTGTCGCGAGCGCCAGCGCGCATGGGCAGGTAACCACCAGCGTCGCCAGCACGATCTCCAGGGCACGCGCTGGCTCCAGGGCCAGCCACAGGGTACCGGCCACGGTCGCAAGTCCCAGCAGGCCGACGACAACATGGCGCGCAATGCGGTCGGCGAGTTGCGCAATTGGCGGGCGGTCGGCCCTGGCTCTCTCGAGCAGGCGGCTGATTTCGGCGAGGTTGGTGGCCGCACCGGTGCGAGTGACGCGAACCTCCGCGCTGCCGCCTCGATTGACGCTGCCCGCGAGCACTGTCATCCCACAACTGCGGATGACGGGCACGGACTCGCCGCTCAGGAACGATTCGTCGATCGACAATGTGCCGCTCAGCACTTCGCCATCGACGGGCAACACATCGCCGCTGCGTACGCGGATGATGTCGCCGCTGCGAATGCGATCGAGAGCGACGATCTCCTGTTCACCCTTCCGAATCAGCGTCGCCGTATCGGGCAGCAGGCGCGTCAGCGCCAGCGCGTAGTCATCGGACCGGTGCCGCGCGCGCATTTCCAGAAACCGGGTGGTGCTGAGGAACAACACGAACATGGCAACGGAGTCGAAATAGACCGGGCCCTCGTTCAGCCAGGTCGCGTTAACCGACGCGAAGAACGCAATGCTGATCGCGATCGCCACCGGCAGGTCCATACCCGGTGAACCTGCCCGCACGCCGCGCCAGGCCGCCGTGTAGAACGGGCGAGCGGAGTAAAAAATGACCGGCAGGGTGACCAGCAGGCTGATGCTGCGGAGGAACTGCTCGATGTCGCTTTCGATACCAAAGAAGTCACCGGCGTACATTGCAACGGCAAACATCATCACCTGCATGCCGGCAGCGGCCGCAACGATCAGCCGTTTCAGGGCCTTCCTGTACTCGATGTCCTGCAGGTCCGCGGCGTGCCCGACCGCCAGCGGCTGCGGCCTGAATCCGACGCGGGCGATAGCCGACAGCAGTTCGCTCAAGCGCAGCAGCGACGCATCCCACCGGATCACGGCACGACGGGTGACCGGATTGACCTCCAGCGAAAGAACGCCATCCAGCTTTTTCAGGGCGTTTTCCAGCAGCCATACGCAAGCCGAGCAGTAGATACCGCCGATTTCGATGGTTGCTTCGGCGTCGTTGCCGTTGCGATGTACGAAACGCGACTGCAGGTCCTGCTGATCGTAATGCGAAAAGGACGCCGTTCCGGGGCGCAGCTCGAGCGCCGAATCCGGCGGTTTGCGAAATCGGTAGAAGGCGCCGAGCCGGCTGGCATGGATGAACTCCGCCACGGCCTTGCAGCCGATACAGCACACCGGCTCATCAACGTCGCCGACGCGCGCAATGATCGCGGCATCGGCGACCGGCTCGCCGCAGTGGAAACAGGGCTGATCGCCGGCCATGCTCAGCGTGCGCTGCCGCCGGCCGCGCTCTCCGGTTGCGACTTTTCAGTGGCGCTGTCTTGCACCAGGTAGTCCGGATTGTTCAAGGCGAGGAATATGGTCAGCATGCAACCGATCACCGTGAGTGCCGGTATGGCGATTACCAGCCACACCCACGGATTGCGCTGCCAGGGTTCCACCCGCTCGTTTGCCGTATCGCGCACTCAATAATCCTCGGTCGGTCCGCGGAAGCGACTCTCTTCCACGACGACGATGTTGCTGTCGTCCTGGCTTTGCAGCCGGAATTCGATGACATGGCCGCCGGCGGCGCCTTCGTGCGGCGCGACAACGGAAACCGGCAGCGTGAACACGGACTCGCCGCCGACCGAGAATTGCTTTTCCGACTCTATCTCGATGCCTTCGATGCCGCTGACTGTCAACACGTAGTCGTGCGCGACATTATGCTTGTTGATGATGCGGACGGTGTAATTGTTCTGGATGCCGCGACGGCCGATATCGCGATACAGCGTGTTCCGGTCGCGGATGACGTCGAGTATTACGGGGTCGTTCATGGCCAGCGAGGCGACCAGTGCGATGCACAGGGTGGCGAGAATTCCGCTGTAAATCAAGGTCCTGGGCCGCAGCAGCCGGTACTTCTTGTGTTCCATTGCGCGCTCGGTGCTGTAACGGATGAGCCCGCGCGGATACTGCATTTTGTCCATGACCTGGTCGCAGGCATCGATGCAGGCGGCGCAGGCTATGCACTCGTACTGCAGGCCATTGCGTATGTCGATGCCGGTGGGACAGACCTGCACGCACATCGTGCAGTCGATGCAGTCGCCGAGTCCCTGTGCCTTGTAATCCGTGCCGCGGCGTCTTGCGCCGCGCGGT
>DATICC010000578.1:0-5313 GCA_035457045.1 Woeseiaceae bacterium
GGGTCCTCGGCCTTGTCCAGAATGGCGTTGATGTTCGAGTTCACGATATCGCTGAATCTCGTGAATATTCCCATGGCGTGGTCCTCTTCGGTTAAGGTTCACCGGCTTATGTGCACTTACTGTGCCAATGGTCGAGCCTGCCTGCAGGTAGTTGTTTTATAAATCTTTTTTGTTTGGAAGGACACATAGCTGCGGAGCGTGTTGTGGTATTCTGCGCTAATAAGTGATTCCTGCTGCGCAGATTTAGCTATTTTAGCCAGACATGCCCGAACGACCCAGTCAAACCATTATCGGCGAAGCCCCCGCATTCCTGGAAATGCTGGAACACGTCTCGCGTGCCGCAGTACTCAGCAAGCCCGTCCTCGTGGTAGGCGAGAGGGGCACGGGCAAGGAACTCATCGCGGCCCGCTTGCATTTCCTGTCGCCGCGTTGGGAACGGCCGCTGGTCAAGGTCAATTGTGCCGCTCTCACCGAGTCCATTCTCGAGTCCGAACTCTTCGGTCACGAGGCGGGGGCCTTCACCGGCGCATCCAGGAGTCACATCGGTCACTTCGAACGAGCCGATGGCGGGACCCTGGTACTCGATGAACTCGCGACGATCTCGTTGCGCATGCAGGAAAAGATACTGCGCGTGATCGAGTATGGTGAACTGCAGCGCGTCGGAGGCAGCGACACCGTCCGCGTGGATGTGCGAACTGTCGGTTCGACTAATGCGGATTTGCGCGAACTCGTCGTACAAGGCAGGTTCCGTGAAGACCTGCTCGACCGGCTCGCTTTCGATGTCATCACGGTTCCGTCGCTGCGAGACAGGGTCGAGGACATCCTGCCTCTCGCTTACGCATTCGCCATAAACATGGCAAGCGAAATGAAACAGCAGTATTTCGCAGGATTCACAGCCAAAGCATCCTCATCGCTGTTGCGGCGAGACTGGCCGGGCAATGTTCGGGAACTGAAAAACGCGGTCGAACGATCCGTGTACCGCCAGGCAAACCAGGAACTGCAGATAGACGAGATAGCCTTCGACCCTTTCGATTCGCCATTTCGACTGCGCACGGACCAGGTCCGGTCGATGGCCGATCATCCGCCGGAACAACGTACCCGCAAGGCCGTACTGCCCCTGAATTTTGCTGCGAGGATGCAGGAAACCGAGAAAGACCTGTTACTGGCAGGACTCGAGAAAGCGCGCTTCAACCAGCGAGTGGCCGCTGACCTGCTCGGTCTTACGTATCACCAGCTGCGCGGCAAGATTCGCAAGCACAAGCTCGATCGATCCTGACCGCAAGCCATCGGGCTGGATCAGCTTTCGTCCCGGTACCGCCTTACGTAGGTCGCCGCAGTGACGAACAACCCACACACCACAAGTCCCAGCCAGAGACCAGGGCTTGCGAGGAATCCGCCGAGATCGACCACGGACAGGAAGCTGATTCCGGAACGGCCGAGCTCGTGCAGTGCCTTGCCGTCGTCTGACCAGAGCCCCATGGTATCGATGCCCTGGAATAACGGCATCTTGCCACTGCGGATGTAGATCGCATCGGCAAACAGGCGCGTGCCGACCAGCGTTCGCTCCAGCATGGGCAAGAGGATGATCGGCAGGAATGCCACGAGCAAAGGCGACCGCTTCGTGTACGCGGAAACCAGCAGGAACCAGCCGATGAATGGAGCAAGCCAGAGTGGAATCGCAAGGAGAAAGATCAGCGTCGCCAGCCAGTTGTCGAACAACGGCGCTGCCTGCCAGATCAGGTAGCCGGCGTTGGCACCGCGGAAACTGACCCAGATACTCGTGATGACCAGTACGAGGATATGCGTGGCAGCCAGCACGGCAAAAGTCACCAGGGGAATGACGAGCATTGCGGTAACGAGCTTGGATATCACTGTCTCCGCGTCAGTAACCGGCACCGAGCGCCAGAACAGGATGCTTTTGTCCTTCCGCTCGGCGTAAAGCGAGTCCAGGGAGTAGAAAATCGTCAGTACCCACATCGCCAGGATGAATAACAGCGACACACTCAGCATCAGGACGGTCATTGCGGACGCGCGTTCCGCTTCGCCGAGATTGGCCGCGCCCAGTAGCGCCACGTCCACGACCTGGTCGAATGCGGACACGGCCACCTGCCCGGTAATCGACATCATCGCAATGATCAGCGCGATCACCAGCGGCGTCACGTAGATCGCCCGGTGCTCCCAGAGCTCACGTTTCAGGAGTGCTACCTGAGTCGAAATCATGTTGCCGCTCCCTTGACCTTGGCGACGAACAGGTCGGCAATGGCCGGAGTCCTGAGGTCGCCGAAACCCTGCAGCTGATCCCTGGCGATGCCTTCGAAGGTCATGATCTTCTTGCCGAACATGTCCCGCTCGAATATGGGGTTGAGGCGCCGGGCGCGATCTGCATTCTCACCGGACGCCATCAGTTCCACGTATCGCTCCGGCAGCTGGTCCATGCTTGAATTCAGCACCACGCGACCATTGTTGATGAACATGACGTCCGTCAACAGATTTTCGATTTCCTCGACCTGGTGAGTCGTTACGAGAATGGTTCGTTCCTGGTCGAAATAGTCATTCAGTATGTTGCTGTAAAACTCTTTTCTGAAAATGATGTCGAGTCCCAGTGTCGGCTCGTCCAGTACCAGCAACCGGGCATCGATGGCCATGATGATCGAAAGATGCAACTGGGTGACCATGCCTTTCGATAACTCCCTGACCTTCGCATCGCGCCGAACCTTGGTCTTTGACAAAAGCTCGTCTGCCTTGCTGCGAGAAAATCGCGGATGTATGGACTCGATAAAATCGAGCAACTGTGAAACACGAATCCATCGCGGCAGGACGGCAACATCCGCAATGAAACAGATGTTCTGCATGAGTTCCTTTCTCTGCCTGAACGGATCCAGCCCGAGCACGGTAAGATCGCCCTCGCAGTCGGTCAGGCCAAGAACCGCTTTCAGCAGTGTCGTCTTGCCCGCCCCGTTCGGCCCGATCAGCCCCATGATGCGTCCTTTCTCTATCTCGAAACTGACGTCATCGACGGCCCGCAAACGACCGTATGACTTCGATACATGGCGGGCACTGATCAGGCTACTCATCCTTCTCTCCCTTGCCAGGTGCTTGCTGCTTGTCCGAGTGCCTGAATAGATCACCGATGTCGAGGCCGAGTCGCGAGATGGTCGCCGCAATTTTCGGCCATTCCTCTTCGACAAATCGCTGGCGCTCGTCTTTCATTAACTGCCGGCGCGCACCAGCGGTAACAAACATGCCGCGGCCGCGCTTTTTCTCGACCAGACCCTCATCGACCAGCTCCTGGTAGCCCTTCAAAACCGTCAGCGGATTGAGGCGGTACTCCGCGGCAACGTTGCGGACGGACGGCAGGGCGTCGCCATCCACGAGCACTTCCTCGAGTATCATCGCGACCACCCGGTCCCGAAGTTGCCTGTATATCGGCAGGTCGTTATTCCATTTCGGGTCCATTATTTATCCGTTTGTGGCCTTCACGCAGGCATTCGTACGAGATTGGGTGACGCCTGCCGTCGCTGTGCCTGCGCAGGTAGCGTTGCGGCTTCGCACTAGGGTGACACCTCGGCATCCTGGTCGTCGGCAGGACCCTGCCCGTGTGATTCAAGAAAAGTGTCTATACCGAACAGCACCAGCTGTACTGACGCATCCATCAGCGATGACCTGGCGGTCGGCCGGTCATTTTCTGCGGGTGACAGGGGCGACTGCGGTACCGGGCGGCTCGTTGCGCTTTCGCTCGTGCCCTGTTGCGGCACATTGCCACGCGCCTGCCCGAGGACGACGGCGATCAACAGTAGCGCCACAACCGAAATTCGGACGATGCTGTGCAGTGTTCGGATGGAAGGAAATGTCATGGCCTTTGTCTCTGCTCAAATCTGCCAGCCGACGAGGCTGGTGAACTGGTGTTATAGTCAACTATAACACCAAACTGAATGATTGCAAGAAGATTAAACCGATTCCGCTCCGGCTGGCGTTAATAAGGAGTGCCGTCGAATTTTTTCGTTTTAAAAATCAAAGAGTTACAAAAACATGCCCATTGCAGGTTGCAACACCCGCCAAATCAGCGGCGCGGCTTTACCGCCTTCCCGGGGCAAAACGGTGTTCCGTGACCGCGAGGTCCCTGCCTGAATGGTGGCCCGATACCACTGCCCCCCTGCAAGCGCCGGGCTGCTTTCAGAGACCCGGGTCCTCACCTATTCTGGCCACATGAACGACCTTACAGAAGACTCTGCACTCATGCTGCGCTACAGGGACGGGGACCTCGAAGCCTTCGAGGTCCTGTACCGTCGGCACAACCAGGCACTGTACCGGTACCTGCTCAGGCTGTGCATGAATCGGGATGTCGCCGAGGACATTTACCAGGAAGTTTGGAAGAAGATCATCAGTTCTCGCGCCCGCTACCAGGCGACGGCGAAGTTCAACACCTTTCTCTATCGGGTTGCGCACAATTCGTTCATAGACCATGTGCGGCGCAACAAGCGGTACTCGTCCGCCGGTGACTACGATCCTGACGACAGCATCCATGATGCAGACGAGCCCGATATCGCAGCCGAAAAACAATTGCTCAGACGGCGCCTCGACGCGGCACTGGCAAACCTGCCCGACGAGCAACGGGACGCGTTTCTGCTTCACGAGGAAGGCGGCCTCGGCCTGGACGCAATCGCTCTGATAAGCGGTGTCAGCCGCGAGACTGTAAAGAGCCGCCTGCGTTATGCAAACAACAAGCTCAAGGCAGCATTGGTTCAGCCGGTTGCATCGTCCGGAGAAAGCGCATGAGCCACCACGAGTTCGATTTTCAAAGGAGCCGACCATGAATACGGGGCAGCCGATCTCCGGCGATGATGAAATCGATGCAGCGGTACGCGGCGGCTATCGCGCCAGTGCCAGAGAGAAAGTCCCGGCGTATCTTGACAGGATGGTCCTTGAGGAAGCCGGGCAGGAGGTCAGCCATGATCGCCGCGTCGCCGGATGGCCCGGCTGGCTGATTCCGGCAGCGTTCGCCGGCGTCCTTGCGCTGAGCCTCTCATTCAATCTCGGATACAACGACTCTAGCGACGCCCCGGCGGTACACGATGGCCGCGGCGTCGAAGATGACGACATTGCGTCGATCCCCATGGGCGGCACGGCAGATCTCGAGACGGCCGTCGAATCGACAGGCAGGCGGTTGCGCGCACTGGATGATGCCGTATCCAACCTGGCGCCGGGCAACAAGCCGGGAATTTCTGCCGCCGGTGACGCCGCTGGCACGGTCAGGTTCTGCAGTGTCGAGGCCACGACGTCTGCCGATAGCTGGTGGACATGTATCGAAACGCT
>DATICC010000579.1:0-3046 GCA_035457045.1 Woeseiaceae bacterium
GATGTTTCAGTCACGCCGGCGGGCACCAAGAGCGTGGCGATATTCGCGAATGTGACGCTCGAAGCCGGTGGTGTTTATACCGCCATTGCCCGCGACGCTGCCGGCGGCGGCGCACCGCTCGGGCTGATACTGCTGGACGACTTCACTATCTGAGACGGACTGAAGATTACATGACGATACTCGCAAAAAGCGCGACAGGACTGGCCGAGTCCGGATTCATTCCGGACCCGGCCATCCGTCTTGGCATACGCCGCCTGGTCGAACAACGGCGGAGACAGATACTGCCGCCGGGACGGGACCGGGATGCGGCACTCGAAGCCTTCGTTGCAATGATGAACCGCTCCGAGATAGCGCTGCTGCCGGACCTGGCCAATGCGCAGCACTACGAGGTACCGCCTGAGTTCTTCGCTGAAGTACTGGGCAGGCACCGGAAGTACAGCTGCTGTTACTGGGACGACGGTGCGGGCAGCCTCGATGCCGCGGAACGGGCTGCCCTCGAGATCAGCTGTCGCCGGGCGGGCATCGAGGACGGCATGCGGGTCCTGGATCTCGGCTGCGGCTGGGGATCCCTGTCGTTGTGGATAGCGGAGCAGTATCCGGCGAGCCACGTTACTGGCGTGTCGAACTCCCACGCCCAGCGCCGGTACATCGAGGCACAGGCAAAACTGCGCGGGCTGTCGAACCTGCGCGTCATCACTGCAGACATGAATCATTTCAACAGTGACCAGACCTTCCAACGGATAGTGTCGATCGAGATGTTCGAGCACATGCGGAACTACGCCGCCCTTTTCGAGCGGATTTCCGGCTGGCTCGACTCCGACGGCCGATTCTTCATGCACATTTTCTGCCACCGGGCGGCAGCTTATGAGTTCGTCGATGCCGGACCCGCGGACTGGATGAGCCGCCACTTTTTCTCCGGCGGGATCATGCCGAGCCGGGACCTGCCGTTACGATTCAACGAGCACCTGTCGATCGCTGATCACTGGACCTGGGACGGCACCCAGTACCAGAGGACCGCCGAGGCGTGGCTGGCCAACATGGATGCGAGGAAGGATCGCATCATGCCGATCCTCGAGGCGGTCTACGGAAGGAAGGACAGCCAACGCTGGTGGATGCGCTGGCGTATGTTCTTTCTCGCCGTCAGCGAGATGTTCGGCTCGAACAATGGCAGCGAATGGTTGGTCGGACATTATCTTTTCGCGCCCGTCGCGAAGGCCAGATCATGAACATGCTGATCAACGTCATCGCGTTCAAAATCGGCTGGTTGTCGAGCGTGGTCGGCGCCGCCAGTGAATTGCCGATGCTGGGACCGATCGTGGTACTCGCCGTGATCGCCATACACCTCGGCATTGTCAGCCAGCCTGCCAGCGAGTTGCTGCTGATCATCCTGACCGGAGCTATCGGCGCCGTTGCGGACAGCCTGATGATCTACGCCGGCTGGCTGGCCTATCCGTCCGGGACGTTTGTCGCCGGATTCTCGCCGTACTGGATCATCGCCATGTGGATGTTGTTCGCGACCACTTTCAACGTGTCGTTCCGCTGGCTGCAGTCGAGGATACTGCTTGCTGTCGCTCTTGGCGCAGTCTTCGGTCCGCTCTCCTATTATTTCGGTGAAAAGATCGGTGCCGTAACCCTGCACGACTTTTCAGCCTCCATGATCGCCCTGGCCGTTGCCTGGGGCGCACTCATGCCCGCGTTGCTGATCCTCGCCAGGCGCCTGGATGGAGTGACAATGCAAATCGAAACCAGTCGGATCTGACGGGAAATGCAAACGATGATCCAGTTTCCCACGCTGCTTTCCGCACTCGTTGCACTGCTGGCCTTTGGCCTCGGCGGGTGGCTGGTGAGCCTGTTCAAACGCAATGTCAGCATCGTCGATGGCATGTGGCCGCTGATGTTCCTGATTGCCGCACTTTGCTACGCAGCCACCCTCGATTCGCAGTCGTCACGAAGCCTGCTGGTGCTGTCGCTGGTATTGCTCTGGTCATTGCGCCTTTCCGGCCACATATTCCGGCGCAACTGGGGCGAAACCGAGGACTATCGCTACCAGCGAATCCGCGCGAATAATTCACCGAACTTCGCGTTGAAGAGCCTCTACATCGTCTTCGGCCTGCAGGCGCTGCTTGCGTGGATCATTTCGATGCCTTTGCTTCCCGCGATCAGCGCAGTGCAGGGACTCGGCCTGCTGGATCTCGCGGGCATCGCGCTGTGGCTGCTCGGCTTCTTCTTCGAAAGCGTCGGCGACTATCAACTCGCCAGGTTCCGCAGCGCGCCGGAGAGCAAGGGCAAGGTACTGGACACCGGGTTGTGGCGATACACGCGGCACCCCAACTACTTCGGCGACTTCTGCGTCTGGTGGGGCTTTTACCTGATCGCCGTGTCCGCGGGAGGATGGTGGACCGTCCTCTCGCCGCTGCTCATGAGCTTCCTTCTGCTCAAAGTGTCCGGCGTCGCGCTGCTCGAGCGCGATATCGGCGAGCGTCGTCCGCAGTATGCGGAGTACGTGGCGCGCACGAACGCTTTCTTTCCAGGCCCGAGGAGAAATCCATGACTCCGCCCCGGCGCAAACGCGTAAGTATCCGGGTGCACGCGGCTGCCGCTGTTCTCGCGCTGGCAGCGACAGGCGTTGCCTGGCCGGAAATGGCACCCGCCTCCGTTGGAGCCGAGATCCGCGAGTGGAACTTCAGGGTCTGGCTGGGAGATACCCCCATCGGCCATCACAACTTTCGGCTTGTCGAGCAGGATGGAGAACGAACCCTGGTAACCGAAGCAGACTTCAGGGTGCGGTTCCTGTTTGTGACGGCATATCGCTACCAGCACTTCAATACGGAGACCTGGCAGGGCGGCTGCCTGCAGGAAATCGAATCGCGGACGGACGCGAACGGGCGGGTGTTGAGCGTCGTCGGGTTGCGCGGGCCGGAGGGATTCGAGCTTCGCAGCCCTGCAGCGGCGGGCCCGGTGCCGGATTGCGTGAAGACCTTTGCTTACTGGGACACCGGCATCCTCGACGAGGACAAACTGCTGAACCCGCAGACCGGCGAGCTGA
>DATICC010000580.1:0-3865 GCA_035457045.1 Woeseiaceae bacterium
ACCACTTCCATGACGCCCGAGGAGATCCACCGCCTCGGCCTGTCGGAAGTACAGCGCATCCGCGGCGAAATGCAGCTGATCATCGACGAGCTGGAATTCGCGGGCAACTTCGAGGACTTTCTCGAATTCCTGCGAACCGACCCGCAGTTCTACTACGAAACGCCGGAGCAGCTGTTCGATGCCTACCTTGCAATCTGCAAACGCATCGATCCGGAGCTCGTCAAACTGTTCGGCGTACTGCCGCGCATGCCGTACGGCCTGCGGCCTATCCCCGACAACATTGCACCCGACACGACGACGGCTTACTACAGCCGCCCCGCCGCGGACGGCAGCCGCGCCGGCTATTACTACGTCAATCTCTACAAGCCGGAGGTTCGCCCCAAGTACGAGATGGAAGTGCTGTCGGTGCACGAGGCAGTGCCCGGCCATCATCTGCAGATCGCGTTGCAGATGGAACTGGGAGACATGCCTGACTTCCGCCGCTATTCGGGATTCACCGCTTTTACCGAAGGCTGGGGCCTCTACAGCGAGAGCCTGGGTTACGACCTCGGACTTTACAAGGATCCCTATTCGCGGTTCGGCGCCCTGACCTACGAGATGTGGCGGGCGGTGCGCCTGGTCGTCGATACGGGCATGCACTACAAGGGCTGGACACGCCAGCAGGCAATCGATTTCTTCAAGGCCAACGCCGCAAAGACCGAGCTCGATATCATCAACGAGATCGATCGCTATATCGGCTGGCCCGGGCAGGCGCTCGCCTACAAGATCGGCCAGCTCAAGATACTGGAACTCAGGCGCAACGCCGAACAGACGCTGGGCGACGCTTTCGACATACGCGAGTTCCATGATGCCTTGCTCGGCGGCGGGGCGCTGCCGCTGGAAGTCCTCGAGACCCGCATGCACCGCTGGCTTGCGGCGCAGATCAAGGTCGACTAGCAGTCCGTAAGTCGACGGCCCGTCACGCGGCAACGTCGCCGAGCGGCAGGGATTCCTGGCGTTCGGCGGCGAACTCGCGCCGCGCGATTTGCGCACGAGTTACCGGGTCATCCGCGGCATTCCAGATCTCGTCGATCCTTGCCACGCGCCCGGCGAGTCCGACCCCGTTTGCGATCTGGATGTTGAGTCCCGGCCGCGCATTCATTTCAAGTATGAGAGGTCCGAGGTGGCGGTCGATCACCATGTCCACGCCCACGTAACCGAGCCCGGTTACCTCGAGTGCGCGCGCCGATGACTGCAGGATGAAGTCCCAGTGGGGAATCCTGAGGCCCGCGATCGGGGCGCCCGTATCCGGGTGTTCTTCGACCACGTCATTGCCGAGCACGCCTTTCAGGGTCATGCCGGTACTCAGGTCCACACCGGCACCGACCGCTCCCTGGTGCAAGTTGGCCTTGCCGTCGGAGGACCGGGTCGGCAGCCGTACCATGGCCATGATCGGATAACCGCGATACACGATGACCCGTATGTCGGGCACGCCCTGGTAGCTGACCTGTTCGAACAGGGGATCGAACTGGACGCAGTATTCGATCAGAGCCGCGTCTTTGCCGCCACTCAAGCTGTACTGGCCGCTGACGATATTCGAGATGTGGTGCTCCAGCTCCGCCTGCGTGATCAGCATGCCACCCGCAGTACGGAAACTGTCACGACGCCGCCTGGTCCTGCTGGCGATGACGATGATCCCGTCCCCGCCGCTGCCCTGCGCCGGCTTGATCACGAAACTCTCCCGGCCGTCGACGATCTCAGCAAACTTCCTGACGTCACCCTGGTGATCGATGACACCGTAAAGCTCCGGCACTGCCATCCCGGCCTCGATTGCCAGCTTCTTCGTCAGCACCTTGTCGTCCACCCGCGGGTAGTAGCGCCGCGGGTTCAGCCGCATGATCAGCTCGGCGTTGCGTTCGTTCAAACCGAGCACGCCGGCCTTCCTGAGTCGTTTCACCGCTCGCAGCACGTCAGTCCCTGCCTATTGCCTTGAATCGCCCCAGCTCCGTGAACCGGTAGCCGGTGTAGCGGCCGAGCACGATGACCAGGGCGAGCACCAGCAGCAGCAATTCCGGAAACGTGAATACGAGATGCTCGAGCCAGTCCATGCCCATCGCGAGATAGGCGAAGATGGCCACGACCAGGCTGCCGATGCCCGCCCGCATCGCATCGCCCGGGCCACGTTCCTCCCACACGACGGACATGCGCTCGATCGTCATGGCAATGATGACCATCGGGAACAGCGCTACCGAAAGACCGGTCTCCATACCCAGCCTGTGCGACAGGATGCTGACCAGCATCATAAGGATGACGACCACGATGAGCACAGATGCGAGCCGAGGCACCAGCAGCAAGCGCAGCCGCTCGAGCAGGAAGCGGATACTCAAGCCCATCGCAACCAGCAACACGAAAAGCACCATGCCCCAAAGCAGCTGGGTCTCGCGAAACGCCAGCGCAATCAGCACCGGCATGAAAGTACCAAAAGCATCGATACCGACGACGTTGCGCATCAACACCATGATCAGCGCGCCTATCGGGATCATCAGGATCACGCTGTATACGGACTGGGTCTGGATCGGCAGGCTGTACAGTGAAAAATCGAACAAGGTCGACTGCGCCAGTTCCGCGCGTTGTTCGGCAATCGCCATTGCGTCGAGAAAGTTTTTCTGTGCGGCAAAGCTCACCTCGACGTTGCTTCCGCCCTCGACACGAATCAGCGGATCACTGCCGCGCCACCAGATCAGGTAATTGTCGGGTAATCCCTCGGCCCCGGTGCTCGGGTTGAAATAGCGCCAGCGATCTCCGTCATGGATCTCCAGCCACGGTATCGGTGTCATGTCACGTTGCTGCTCCTGCAGCACGAGGCCGCGAATCATCCGCGCCGGAATCCTGGCAAATGCCAGGATCGTCGTCATCGTCTGCACCAGGTCGGAACTCGATCGGGCATCTGCCAGGATCAATTCGATGTTGGAATTCGGCGATGGATTGTTGATGAGGCGAAGCAGCTCGGCAGTGAAGGATGCCGGATCCGCGGAATGCTCGCGGACCTCCGCCACGAGCACCTCCACCGCGGTGCGCAGAGGCTCAGGGATGAGCGGCGGTATCGGAAACGGCGGCGTGGTGTCCGATTGCTGGCTGCCCTTGTCTTCGTAGACGACGATCCGGTAGAACAGGGTCTGCTCGCCATCCGCCCGACGCACCGTCCATTGTGCCTCCCGGCCGCCGCCGGCGTAGTTGACGCCAAATCCGAAATTCTTGGATACCGAATAATGATCCAGCTTGCCGAAACCGGGAGTCAGATTGGGAATCTGCAGGTTGACCTTTATCGAGCCTGGGCCGCTGTCGAAGCGGATCGTGGTCTCGACCGTCCATGCCGGTATTTCCTGCTTTTCGTACAACGGAAAGCCGAGCACCAGCCATTTGTAGAGGAAGAGCAGCGCTCCGACGCCGGCAAGGATTGCTGCCAGTACCCATACGTAATTCTTGGTCATCAGGCTGCCTTTGTTGTTATATCCAGGCGGAATGCTGCAGCGGCGACAGGTCGGATCCCGGGCAATTCTACACTGTCCGGCGACTTATCGGCGCAGTCCGAGAGCGACTCGCGCAACCTGCCGGCGCAGCGGCCCGCTCTGATTGAACAGCCGCATGCCGCTGCCGCGCACACGGGCCACGGTCGCCGAATCGCTGGCAAACAAAACGGAGATCCCGTCGATGAACCGGAGCATGAGCTGATTTGCGCCTTTGCGCGCTCGCTCGTAGCGGCGCAGGGACGGCAGGTCGCCCGGGTGCAGTCCGCGCAGCAGCGCGTCCTCGATCGTGTCCGCAAGTACCTCGGCATCCGCGAGCCCCAGGTTCGCGCCCTGCCCGGCCAGCGGGTGGACGCTGT
>DATICC010000581.1:0-2057 GCA_035457045.1 Woeseiaceae bacterium
AGCGCGCGTCCGGGTCAATGAAATCCAGAAACCGCCGAAGGTCGCGTGCCTCGGCAGCCCGGCTGAAACCGGTCTCCGCGCAGATGACCTCCCGCTGCACGGATGCATCGTCAGCCGGCGCGACCGGCGACAGGAAAAGGACCGCGATCAGGGCATGTATCAGGCTCCGGGTCTGGATCAAGCGCCGACTGCGGCATAACGTTGGCTTACTCATCGGTGTTTCTCCTCTGGCTGTATTGTTCTTTGGCATCGACAGCTCACCTGCAGACCGGTTTCGCAAACGCTCGTTCAGTGCTGACGACGCCCCCGCCGACCAGGACTGTGTATTGTCACGCCTGACCCTGCCCGGTACGGTCCGTCGCAATGGTGGCATTGGAGTCCCCGTGAACCGACAAACTGAAAACTTTGTTTCGCAAGCCGTCGAGCGATCGCTGGACCCGGAGAACTGGGACGAACTGCGCGAGCTCGGCCACCGTGCGCTGGACGACATGATCGATTATCTGCAGACGGTACGCGACCGTCCCGTCTGGCAGCCTCTGCCTGAATCGGCGCGGCGACTTTTCGCCATGCCCCTGCCGCAACACGGTCTGGGTGCCTCTGCGGTATATGACCGCATACGTAAGGAGATCCTGCCCTACCCCACGGGAAATATTCATCCGCGATTCTGGAGCTGGGTCGGGGGCACCGGCACGGCGAATCAGCTGGTTGCCGACCTGGTGATCTCGGCCATGAATTCCGCAGGGCTTGGTTTCGATGAAGTTGCCTCGACGCACGTCGAGCTGCAACTGCTCGGTTGGCTCAAGGAAATGCTGGGCTATCCCGCCGGGGCAAGCGGTTTGCTGGTCAGCGGCGGTTCCATGGCCAACCTGGTCGGACTGGCCGTTGCCCGAAACCGCCAGTCCGGCGGCGACGTCCGCAAGAGAGGCCTGCAAGCGGCCGATGAATCCCCTCTGGTTTTCTATGCGTCGTCAGAAACCCACTCCTCGGTGCGCAAAGCCGTCGAGCTCCTCGGCATCGGCAGCGAGTGGCTGCACACCGTGCCGGTACTGAACGATTTCACCATAGACATGGCAGCGCTCCGCGAGGCCATCGACCGCGATCGGCGTCGTGGTTACCGGCCGGCGTGCATCGTGGCGAACGTCGGCACGGTCAATACGGGTGCGATCGATCCCCTGCCGGCACTTGCCGAACTCGCATGCGCGGAACAGCTCTGGCTGCATGCAGATGCCGCATTCGGCGCTTTCGCCCGCATGTCGCCGGGCTACCGCCACCTCGTCGAAGGACTGGAGCGTGCTGACTCCCTCGCATTCGACCTGCACAAATGGCTGTACGTACAGTACGACTGCGGCTGCGTGCTGGTCAGGGACGGCAATGCGCACCGCGATACTTTCTCGGTCCTGCCCGCATACCTGCGCAACCTCGACCGCGGTCTGGCATCCGGCCCTGTCAATTTCTCCGAATACGGGGTGCAGCTGTCGCGATCATTCAGGGCCCTGCGTGCCTGGACGGGATTGTTGAGTGAAGGCGCGCAACGCTATGCGGAACAAATCGAACAGAACATTCGCCAGGCCAGGTACCTGGACGGGCTGGTAGCCGGGCACGCCGAACTCGAATTGCTTGCTCCGACCGCGTTGAATATCGTCAACTTTCGCTACGTGGCGCCCGCGCTGGAAAACACCGCGCTCGATGACCTGAACGCGGAAATCCTCATGACCTTGCAGGAACGCGGTATCGCCGCACCATCGTCGACAGTGCTCAACGGCAGGTTTTCATTGCGGGTGGCGATTTGCAATCACCGCAGCCGCCGTGAGGATTTTGACATCCTTGTCGCGAACGTCGTGAGCATTGCGCACGAGCTGACCCGAAAAGCCGCTAGTCGCTGAAGGTCTCGGCGAGAAACTTCTGCAGCTCGGCCCAGCTGGCGTGATCCGCCGCTTCGTCGTAACGCAGCGGCAGGTCGAACTGCTCACCGATTTCGGTTGCGCCGGGACGCGTGAAGCTGTGCAGAGCGCCCGGGTAGGCAATGAACGTAAGGTCTGCGCCTGCTGCCTGCATTT
>DATICC010000582.1:0-4273 GCA_035457045.1 Woeseiaceae bacterium
AGGATCTTGCCGGCGCTCCAGGGCGCGGCGTCCAGTTTCATGCGTTTCGGCCGGTCGCCTTCGATCCAGCGCTCGATCCAGATGAACACCTCGGTCCAGACCGTTTGCGGGCAGGCGAAGCCGCACCACAGCCGGCCGGCCAGTGCCGTGAAAAAGAACAGGCTGATCGCGGCAATGATGAGGAGCAACGCCAGGTAGATGAAATCCTGGGGCCACAAGGTCAGGCCGAAGATGTAGAACTTGCGCGCCGGCAGATCGAACAGGACGGCCTGCCGCCCGTCCCAGCGTATCCACGGTCCGACGTAGAATATGCCGAGCAGCACGAACATCGAGATCCGCCGCAGGGTCGCGAAGCGGCCCTTGATCTCGCGCGGATAGATCTTGTCTTCGCTGCGATACAGCTTGCCGTACTGGTCCGCGGCGACCGTCGGGTCATTCATGACAGGATTCAGGGGGCAATTGCGCCAGGGCCCCTGCGCTTGCGCCGCACGAGGCGCAGGGTGTACCAGCCGGCGATCCAGCCATTGGCCCAGAAAAAGAAGAAGCCGATGGCATACCCGGCATTGCGACTTTCAACGGTTTCGACATTGATGGCATCGACCAGGACCAGTGGATCCACGTAAGCGAAGAACAGCACCGAGAAGACACAGGCCGTGAGGAACGAGATCCACGAGAGTACGGCAAGCTTCAGCGTGTCGCGCGACCAGTCCGGCGTCGCCGATGCCGCGGCTTCCTCACGTTCCTTGCTGCCGCTCACGATGCGACTCAGCGCGACAGGCTGTAGACGTAAGCCGCGAGGATTCTTGCGCGGTCCGGCCCGATCAGGTTGCCATGCGCCGGCATGACGCCATTGCGGCCTTCGACAATGCTCTTGCGAATCTCCTCGGCCGAGCTGCCATAGAGCCAGATGTCATCGATCAGGCTCGGCGCACCGAGTGCCTGCAGTCCGCTGCCGTCGGCGCCATGGCAGGCGATGCACAGGGTCATGTATTTCGCGTGTGCCGGAGAGTCGGTGTCCATTCCGTCCGCCATGTTCTGTACATAGCGAACCATTTCGTCGATAGCCGCGTCGTCGGGAAACACAGCTGCCAGCGGAGGCATCACGCCGCTGCGGCCCTGGACGATGCTCTGTTCGATCTTCGCCGCTTCGCCACCGTACAGCCAGTCGTCATCGGTGAGGTTCGGGAATCCCCGCGCGCCGAGCCCGGCGGAGCCGTGGCACTGCGCACAGTAGTTTGCGAACAGGCTCTTGCCGATATCCAGCGCCGCGCTGTTGCCGGCGAGCTCTTCTGCCGGCCTGGCGCCGAACTCGGCAAAGATCGGTCCGTACTTGGCTTCTGCAGCCATAACTTCTTGATTATATTGATCTTCCTGTGTCCATGATCCCAGGCCGGCAAAAGCGCCAAGTCCCGGGTAGAACAACAGGTAGCCGCCGCCCCAGACCAGCGTGATAACGAACAACCACAGCCACCACATAGGCAGAGGATTATTCAGTTCGCGCACGTTGCCGTCCCAGACGTGCGATTCCGATTCCTTGATTTCCTCCGCTGAAGCGCGTTGCCGGTTGGTCCAGACCACGAGCCAGAAACAGGCCAGCATGCTGACGACCGTACCGATAATGACGTACCAGCTCCACACGCTGCTCATTGCGGTTGCTCCTTGTTGTTTCTTTCGGCTGGCGGATGAGTATCGTCGTCCAGCGGCAGTTGCGCGGCGGCGTCAAAGTCCGCGCGACGCTTCCGGCTCCAGCTCCAGGCCCAGATGCCGAGGAACAATCCGACCAGGATGGCAGTGATCAGGCCGCGCACGATACCCATGTCCATGCTCAGCTCCTTCAGCGCGCCGATCGCACGGTGCCGAGATTCTGCAGGTACGCAACCAGGGCATCGAGTTCCGTCTTGCCATCCACTGCCGCGGCCGCGCCAGCGATCTCCTCATCGGTGTACGGGTCGCCCAGCCGTCGTAACGCGCGCATTTTTCGGCTCACGAGTTCGCCATCGACTTGTGCCGAGGCCAGCCAGGGGTAGGCCGGCATGTTGGAATCCGGTACCAGCTCCTTCGGCTGCATCAGGTGAATGCGATGCCATTCGTCGCTGTAGCGTTTGCCGACCCGCGCCAGGTCCGGACCGGTGCGCTTAGAACCGAACTGGAACGGCCGGTCGTAGACGAACTCGCCGGCTACCGAGTACGGTCCGTAGCGTTCCGTTTCACTGCGGAACGGGCGAATCTGCTGCGAGTGACAGCCGTAGCAACCTTCCCGCACATAGATGTCCCGGCCGGCGAGCTGCAGGGCAGGATAAGGCCGGACGCCCTGGTACGGATCCGTGGTGGCAGAGCTCGCCATCAGCGGCACGATTTCGATCAGGCCGCCGATACTGATCACGACGACGATCAGGACTGACATGAGATTGATGCTCTTTTCGACTTTTTCGTGATTCATGATGGTTGCCTCACGCCGGCTGCATGACGGCAACCGGCTGCGGTCTTACCTGCCGGATGGTCATCCACACGTTGTAAACCATGACCAACATGCCGCTGAGGAATATGAGACCCCCCAGCAAGCGCAGGCCGTAGTACGGATAATTGAACTTGACGGTCTCGATGAAGGAGTAAGTGAGGGTGCCGTCATCGTTCAGCGCGCGCCACATCAGTCCCTGCGTAATGCCGGAAATCCACATCGATACCGCATACAGGACCACACCGATCGTCGAAGTCCAGAAGTGCACGTCGATCAGCCGGGTTGAGTGCATGGCCTCCTTGTTGAAAAGCCGCGGAATCAGGCAATACAGCGTGCCGATCGTCATCATCGCGACCCAGCCGAGAGCGCCCGAATGCACATGGCCGATGGTCCAGTCCGTATAGTGCGAAAGCGCGTTGACCGTCTTGATCGACATCATCGGTCCCTCGAAGGTCGACATGCCGTAGAACGACAGCGAGACGATCATGAACTTGAGAATCGGATCGGTGCGCAACTTATGCCAGGCACCCGAGAGTGTCATGATGCCGTTGATCATGCCGCCCCAGGAGGGTGCGAGCAGGATCAGCGAGAAGACCATGCCGAGCGACTGGGCCCAGTCCGGCAACGATGTGTAGTGCAGGTGATGCGGTCCCGCCCACATGTAAATGGCAATGAGCGCCCAGAAGTGGACGACGGAAAGCCGGTAGGAATACACCGGCCGCTGCGCCTGTTTCGGCACGAAGTAATACATCATGCCGAGGAATCCGGCGGTGAGGAAGAATCCGACCGCGTTGTGCCCGTACCACCACTGCATCATGGCGTCGACCACACCACTGTAAATCGGGTAGGACTTCCACAGCGACACCGGTATGGCCAGGTTGTTGAAGATGTGCAGTACCGCAACCGTGATGATGAACGCGGCATAGAACCAGTTGGCGACGTAGATGTGTTTGACCCGCCTTCTGCCGATGGTCGTAAGGAAGACGACGGCATAGGCCACCCAGACGGCCGCAATCAGCAGGTCGATGGGCCACTCGAGCTCGGCGTATTCCTTGCTCTGCGTAATGCCGAGCGGCAGGGTGATTGCAGCCAGTACGATGACGGTCTGCCAGCCCCAGAATGTGAAAGCGGCAAGCTTGTCGAAAGCCAGCCGCACATGGCAGGTTCGCTGCACCACGTAATAGGCGGTGGCAAAAAGGGCGGAGCCGCCGAATGCAAAAATAACAGCGTTGGTGTGCAGGGGGCGAAGGCGGCTGTAGGTCAGCCACGGCAGGTCCATGCTGAGACCCGGCCAGATGAGCTGCGCGGCGATGATGACGCCGACCAGCATGCCGACCACACCCCAGATGACGGTCATGATGGCGAACTGGCGCACGACCTTGTCGTTGTAACTCGATGCTGATTCCATGGATACCTGCCCGTTTGCTTGTGTTATTCAGGCCAGCAATACTTGCCGTGCGCGACCATGACAGATGGCGAAAAGCCGCGCCATAAGGGTAAACCGCGACGAACGTGCCTGCCAACTACGAATCCGCCCCTGTAGGAGCCTGCATTGCAGGCGACAGCGATCCTGGTGGTACGTAGCAAGCCGGCGACCCGCCGCCATGCCTTTCTCGCTCGGAAATCTTAACTCGCTCGCAAGGCATGCCGTCGTGTCGCCGGCTTGAGTTGACACCGTGCTACCGGCTGGCGATGCGCCGATTGGCTGCGACGAGGACAGGGAGCGTCGCCGGTGGGCTGGCCCTATGAAGGAAATAAAGCGGACCGCAGGGAGCCATTCCTTCATAGGGCCAACCTGCCGGCGGCGCTGATTCG
>DATICC010000583.1:0-7301 GCA_035457045.1 Woeseiaceae bacterium
GGAAACTTGCGTACGTTTTGCAGCACCGGAATCTTCATGTGCAGGCCCGGGTCATGGTCGCTCTGTACGACCTCGCCGAATTGCAGCTTGATCGCCAGTTCGCGCTCGTTCACCGTGAACAGCGACAGGCCGGCGACGACCACCAGCAGGCCGCCGATGACGAAAATTGCGAATCGTCCGTTGTTCATTGGCGGGTCCTCCGGTCGCGATCGGCATCGGCTTCGGCTTGCGAACCGGCCGGCGCCCCCGTTGATTGCGCATCGGAAGCCCGCGTTGAGTCTTCGTCCGTCGTGCTGCGGGAATCCCCTCCGACCAGCTTGTCCAGCGGCAGGTAGATCAGGTTGCCGCTGCTGTCGGAATCGATCAGCACTTTCCTCGAGTTTGCGTACACTTCCTCGATCGCCTGAAGGTATAGCCTGTTTCGTGTTACCTGCGGCGCACGCTTGTATTCGGCCAGGATGGCCTCGAAGCGGGATGCCTCGCCTTCGGCATCCGCTATCACGCGATCGTGGTAAGCCTCCGCTTCCTGCAGGATTCTCGCCGCCGCGCCGCGCGCTCTCGGGATGATGTCCTTCGCATAGGTATCCGCTTCGAGCACGTAGCGGTCACTGTCGTTGCGTGCTTTTTGCGTGTCGTCGACTGCCTGTTGCACCGACTGCGGGTAATCGAGCTTTTCCAGGCTTATCGAGGTTATGGTCAGGCCCGCCTGGTAGCTGTCCAGCGTGTTCTGCAGGATCTGCTGCGTGCGCGGCGCTATCTGGTCGCGCTGCTCGGTGACCAGCACCTCGAGCGTGCTGGTACCGACGACCTCGCGCAAGGCGCCTTCGGTTACATCCTGCAACGTTGCTTCGGGGTCGTCGACTTCGAAACTGTATTTGACCGGATCGCTGCGCCGGTACTGCACGACCATCTGGATGGAGACGTATTGTTCATCGGCCGTCAGCATCTCGTTGCGGAACGGGTAGTTGTTTACCGCCGTCACGTTAACGACGTTCACTGTCTCCATGGGGAACGGCAAGTGCCAGTGCAATCCCGGCATGGTCGTTACCGTGTAGGCGCCAAAGCGCTGGACGACGCCGCGTTCTGCTTCATCGACCCGGTACAGGCCCGTCAGGGTCCATGCGATCACCAGCAGGATGACGATCACCGTTGCACCGGACGATCCGCCGGACGGCGCCCGTCGTCCACCGCCGATGATCCCGCTCAGCTTGCGCTGCCAGTTCTGTACGATCTTGTCGAGATCGTTCGGCCCGTCACCCGGCTTCTTCCACGGGTTTTCGCCATTTCCGGAATCGTTCCACGCCATAGTCTTTACTTGATGTCCCTGGTTTTACGCGATTGCAGGCCGCAACGCCTGCTGAGTCTGCAAGATTTCCGCGGGCAGGGCCTCGCGCTTTATGAAACGCCGAAAGCCCTGCTCCTCCATTTCAAGCTCGAGGACCCACCCGCCATCGTCCGACGGAGTGTCCTTCAGCACGGCGCCCATTTCGAACAAAAGCGCGCGCAACCTGCCCTGTCGTGGTGTCAGGTGCATGATACCGTGCAATTTCGTTTTTCGCAGGCGCTCCCGGATCGCCTGTAAAAGCAGGGGAATTCCATCGCCGCTGCTCGCTGAAAGCCACACCGCCCGTCCCTCGCCCCGGAGATTATTGGTAACACGGGGACTGCGATCCAGCTTGTCGAGTTTATTGTACACCCTGATCTGCGGCACCGTGTCCGCCTCCAGTTCCCGGAGAACCGCATTGACCTGCCGTATCCTTTGCCAGCAATTCGGGTCGCTGGCATCGATCACGTGCAGGATGAGGTCTGCTTCACGCGCTTCCTGCAGTGTCGAGCGAAAAGCCGCGATCAGCTCGTGCGGCAGGTCGCGTATAAACCCGACCGTGTCCGCCAGTATGCAATGCCTGCCGTCCGGCAACTCGAGCTTGCGCAGTGTCGGGTCCAGCGTCGCAAACAGCTTGTCCTCCACGTACACATCGGCGTGCGTCAGCGTATTGAAGAGCGTCGACTTGCCGGCGTTGGTATAACCGACCAGCACGACCGTAGGGTTCTCGCTGCGATTGCGGTTGCGGCGGATCATGTCGCGGCGGACGTCCAGCTCATCGAGCCTCGACTCGACCAGCCGGATCCGGTTGTCGACCAGGCGGCGGTCGGTTTCCAGCTGTGTTTCACCCGGTCCCCGGAGGCCGATACCGCCCTTTTGCCGCTCGAGGTGCGTCCATCCGCGCACCAGACGCGTCGACAGGTGCTGCAACTGCGCCAGCTCGACCTGCAGCTTGCCTTCGAAACTTCGCGCGCGTTGCGCAAAGATGTCGAGTATCAGCCCGCTCCTGTCGAGGACGCGGCACTGCAGTTCGCGTTCCAGGTTTCGCTCCTGGCTGGGCTTCAAGGGGGCGTTGCAGATCACGAGTTCCGCGTCGTTGGCCTTGACCGCCGCACGCACGTCCTCGAGCTTGCCCTTGCCGATGTAGTAGCGCGTATCGGGTGCACGGCGCGAGCAGCTGAGTTCTGCAACCACTTCCGCACCGGCAGAGTTCGCGAGCTCCATGAACTCCTCGCGTTCGGATTCGTCGGGTACGCGACCGTGGGCCGCATGAATCAGTATCGCGCGTTCACCGCTGCGCGGTCGCTCAAACAAAAGGTGACTCCGGTAAGTTGCCGGGCCTGCGTGCCCGGCCGAAACAGAAACGATTAGTCGTCAGACTCTCCCGATTCGCCCTCCGGCAAAGGCAGCCGCACGTTGCGTGACGGAACGATAGTCGAAATAGCATGCTTGTAGACCATCTGGTTGACGCTGTTCTTCAGCAAAACGACGAACTGGTCGAATGAATCCACCTGCCCCTGCAACTTGATGCCATTGACCAGGTAGATGGATACAGGAACCTTTTCCTTGCGAAGTATGTTGAGAAACGGATCCTGCAACGATTGCCCTTTAGCCATATTGGGTCTCCTTATTCTTTTATTAGCCCGTATAGGGGCAATTCCATACTGGACACGACATTCCGGTGGCGCCGGTTGCCCAAACGTCGTGCCCAGCCCAAAGCGAAGAAAAATTCTAGCACAAAAGCCTGTCGGCCATAGCCGGCTAACCGTTCAATTCCTTGCGCAGAAACGCCGTAATGGTGGCCAGGACATCGACTTCAAGGGGATCGAATACGGTCAGGTCGGATTCGCTGCGCAGCCAGGTGATCTGGCGCTTGGCCAGTTGCCGGGTCGCGTACAGCGCCCGGCGGCCCGCCTCCTCGAGACTGTATTCTCCGTCGAGGAAAGACCAGAGCTGCCGGTACCCGACTGCACGCATCGACGTGCTGCCGGCTGTCAGGCCCGGCCGTTCCCGCAGTGTGCGTACTTCATCGACAAAGCCGTTATTCATCATGTAATCAAGTCTTTGGCCGATGCGTTCGTGCAATGTCCCGCGCGATGCCGGCAGCAGCGCGAGCTTTATGAATTGCGGTGAATCCGGCGCCTCGGTCTCCGCCTGCCAGTCGGAAAATGTCCGCCCGCTGACACGGTAGACTTCAAGTGCCCTTTGTATCCTCTGGCTGTCGGTTGGCTCGATGCGCACCGCGGACAGCGGATCGATATCCGCAAGCTGCGCATGCAGCGCCGGCCAGCCGACCCGGGCCGCCTGTTTGTCGATGGCCGCACGTACACCGGCATCGGCGGCAGGCAGCGCCGCGATACCCTTCATTAACGCGCGAAAATACATCATCGTGCCGCCGACGAGGAGCGGCACGCGACCTGCATTGAGCGAGCGCTCGATTTCTGCGCGCGCATCCCGCACGAACTCACCGGCGGAATACGCGTATTCCGGGTCACGAATGTCGATCAGGCGCTGCGGCACCCGGCGCAGAATGTCGGCAGCCGGTTTCGCGGTGCCGATATCCATGCCGCGGTAAACCATCGCGGAATCGACGCTGATCAGGTCCACCGGCAGCCGCCCCGCCAGTTCCACGGCGATGTCGGTTTTACGCGAGGCGGTAGGCCCCATGAGGCAGATTGCGATGCCCTCTCGCATCACTGTCCGCGAAGAAACAGCCGGTCGAGATCCGCAATGCTGATCGCCGTCCAGGTCGGCCGCCCGTGATTGCACTGGTCGGCCCGGTCGGTGACTTCCATTTCACGCAGCAATGCATTCATCTCCTGCAGGGTGAGTGCACGGTTCGCGCGCACCGAAGAGTGGCACGCCATGGTGGCAAGACACTCGTTGCAGCGGTCCTCGACACGGTTGCTGGTACCGGCGTCCTGCAGGTCCGCCAGCACGTCCCGCAACAATTCCTCGGCATCGGTATTATCCAGCAATGCGGGAAATTCGCGAATGACGACACTGGTCGGCCCGCTGCGGTCGACCTGCAGTCCGACACGCGCAAAAATGTCCGCGGCATCCGCGGCGAGCTCCGCCTCCCGTTCGGACACCGTGACCACGAGCGGCACCAGCAGCGGCTGGCGCACGATGCCGCCGGATTCGAACGCGGCTTTCAGTTTCTCGTAGACGATGCGTTCGTGGGCCGCATGCATGTCGACGACGATGAGTCCCTCGGCATTTTCCGCCAGGATATAAATTCCGCCGAGTTGTGCAATCGCGTAGCCCAGCGGCGGCGCGTTGCTACTGTCGCGGCCGGCGACCGACGCGGCAAGCTGTGCATATCCACCGAGTGCATCGCGCACGGCCGCGGAGCCGTGGCCGCGGGCGCCGGCGAGGGGCATCGCCCATTGCTGTGCGCCGTTGCCTGCGCTCAGCGGGGCCGGGGCGCTCGCAGCGCTGCCACCCGGCCGCGTGTCCTTCAATGCCATCTCCACCGATTGCGCCACGATCCCGTGCACACGCCGCGCATCGCGAAAACGCACTTCGTGTTTCGCCGGGTGCGCATTGGCGTCCACGGTCGCCGGATCGAGCGTGAGCTGCAACACGTACGCGGGAAAGCGTCCGTGAAACAGTACGTCGCGATAGGCATGTTTGACGGCGTGCGCCAGTGTGCGATCCGAAATGCTGCGTCCGTTGACGAACCAGTACTGCTGGTCGGGCTGGCTGCGATTGTAGGTCGGCATGCCGAGCCAGCCCGAGAGCGCAACGCCCTCCGATTCACGGTCGACGAATATCGCCTGCTGCGCAAACGGTTCACCGCAAAGCCGGCTGATGCGATCCAGTCGTTGCTCGCGGTCCAGCGCGGCCGGCAATCGCAGGACTTCGCGGCGGTTATGCGTCAGGCTGAAAGCGACATCGGGCCGCGCGAGTGCGAGCCGCCGTACCCATTTGTCGATGTGATCGAATTCCGTGCGTTCGGCGCGCAGGAATTTGCGTCGCGCCGGGGTGTTGTAGAAGAGATCGTGGACCTCGACCGTGGTGCCGGGCGGATGTGCAACCGGTACTGCATCGGAGATGCTGCCGTTGTCGACGGTGACCTGCCAGGCCTCGTCACCCTGCCGCGACTGCAGTTTCAGCAGCGATACCGACGCGATGCTCGGCAGCGCCTCGCCGCGGAACCCGAGCGACGCAATGCACTCGAGATCTTCGAGGCTCGCTATCTTGCTGGTGGCATGACGCGATACCGCGAGCGCCAGTTCCTCTCGCGGAATGCCGCCGCCATCATCGCGCACGCGCACCAGTTTCGCACCGCCGTCCAGTACGTCGATGGTGATTGCGGACGCGCCGGCATCGAGGCTGTTTTCGACGAGCTCCTTGACGACGGACGCCGGACGTTCGACGACTTCGCCGGCGGCAATCTGGTTAACGAGGTGACCGGGTAGCAGTCGAATGGGCATGGCGCGGATCCGCGGTGGCAATTGCCCATTCTTTCAAATGCAGTGGACGTTGGAAACCGGGGATTGGGCCGGCGCCCGCTGGCTGGTCAGGTGCCGGCGTATACCGGGATTCTGAGCGTTTGTCCGACCCGCACCCTGTCGCTGGACAGTTTGTTTGCGGACTTGATTTCGGCCGCGCTGACGTTGTAACGCTGGGCGATCTCGGACAAGGTGTCGCCGCGCGTGATGACGTGCTGTATCGGTACCGCCGGCTCGCTCCGGGCATTCAGCGCGAGCTGCGTGTCCTGCGGCGGATTGGCGTGGAAATAACTGCGAATCCCGGAAAGGATCGCCGACGCCAGCCGGTCCTGGTGCGCGCTGCTCTTTAGGTTTTTCTCTTCCGACGGATTCGAAATGAACCCGGTCTCGACGAGAATCGAGGGAATGTCCGGCGACTTCAGCACCAGGAGTCCCGCCTGTTGCACGGTACGCCGGTGCGTTGGACCGAGCCTCGCGAGCTCGTCGATGACTTCATCGCCGACGTCGAGGCTCGCACTCAGGGCCGCGTTCTGCGACAGGTCGAGCAACACCGACGCCAGCACCGCGTCCTTGTCGGCCAGCGACACACCGCCGACCATGTCGGATGCGTTTTCGCGTTCCGCGAGCAGTTTGGCCGCTTCGTCGCTCGCGCCCTTGAGCGACAGCACATACACGGACGTACCCTTTGGCCGCCGGTCCCTGACGGCATCCGCATGCACCGAGACGAACAGGTCGGCGCGGTTGCGGCGCGCGATCTCCATGCGCTCGCGATGATCGACGTAGTAATCGCCATTCCGCACCAGCACGGCTTTCATGCCGGGTTCCGCATCGATGCGGCGTGCGAGCTGCCTCGCCACGGACAGTGCGACATCCTTTTCCCGGGTGCGGCCTTGCCCGATGGCGCCCGGATCGTGTCCGCCATGCCCGGCGTCGACGGCGATGACCACGTCGCGACCGCGCACATTTTTCTCCGACGCGCGCTTGACCGTTTGCAATCCGCCCTGCGGTTGCAGGTCGATCACCAGCCGGTTGCCGTATTGCCCGTTCGGTGCGGCAGTAAAACTGCGCGAGCGCATTTCCGCGTTGAGGTCCAGCACGATGCGCAACTGGCCGTCGGCGCGCACGCCACTGCGGATGTTGGTAATCGCGCCGGTAGCCTGCGGCAGGCGCGCTGCCGCGTCCGAGAGCCGGCTGTCTTTCAGGTCCAGCACGAGCCGGTCAGGCCCGCGCAAGGTGAAGATGCTGTGCTCGACCGGCCGGCTGAGATCGAAGACGACGCGTGTGCGTCCGTCCTCCGACCAGATGCGTATGTCCTCGACCGTGGTCGCGGCCTGCGCGAGGCTGGACGAAAAAAATGCGGCGATGAGGATGACGGTCGCGCGCAGCGTCGCCCGAACGACGGCCAGGGCCGCAGTGTCAGTCGCATTGCGATACGTGAAAGCTAACGTCATGCCGTGCCCGGACCCGGCTGTTGGTGTTATGTCGGCTGAGTATACGATTCTGGAAAAAAAAGCCAATAT
>DATICC010000584.1:0-14574 GCA_035457045.1 Woeseiaceae bacterium
ATCACAGCGTCCCGTTTCTCGTCGACGCGCTGCACCGGGCGGACATTGACCTGTCGGAAGTCGACTTCGTGTTCCTCACGCACGTGCACCTGGATCACGCCGGCGGCGCGGGATTGCTAATGCGACAACTGCCCAATGCCAAGGCAGTTCTGCATCCGCGGGGCGCACCGCACATGATAGATCCCTCTCGCCTCATCAAGGGCTCGCAGGCCGTCTACGGCGAAGACGCCTATCAAGACATGTACGGCGAGATCCTGCCTGTCGACGCGGACAGGCTCCTCGTTGTGGACGACGGCCAGGTCCTCGAACTGGAAGGCCGACCACTGCAGTGCATTTTTACCGAGGGCCATGCAAGGCATCACTACTGTCTTGCGGATCCTGCGTCACGCGGCGTGTTCACCGGGGACAGTTTCGGCATCTCCTATCGCGAGCTGGACACCGTCAATGGCGAATTCATATACCCGACCACAACGCCGGTGCATTTCGATCCGCCGGCGGCACACAAAGCCATCGACCGGATCATGGCGGAGCAGCCGCGGCAGCTGTTCCTCACGCACTACAGCCGGGTGACCGACATCGAGAGGCTGGCAGGGGATATGCACCGGCGCATCGATGATTTCGTTGCGCTGGCGTTGCGGCATGCTACTGACAGCGATCGCTGCGCTGCGATGCACCGGAGCATGTTCCGGTATCTGCGCGAACAGCTCCAAAGCCATGGCTTTGACGGCGACGAAGACCGATTGCATGCCATCATCGACGTCGACATCGAGCTGAATACCATGGGGCTTGAGCACTGGCTCGATCAACGGCGACAATGAGCGATACGGCTGCGGAACCATAATATGAAGAAATTTCGCGCTTTCAGGATCGACCAGCGGGACAAAGCCATCGTTGCGGGCTTCACCGAGTTGTCGCTGGACGACCTCTCGGCGGGTGAGGTGGTGGTCAAGGTCAGTCATTCCACGATCAACTACAAGGATGCACTGGCGGCCACGGGGAAGGGCCGGATTCTCCGCAGCTATCCGCTGGTTGGCGGCATCGACCTGGCGGGAACCGTCGTGAGATCCGGCGATGCACGTTTCAACAAAGGCGACGCAATCCTTGTGAACGGATGCGGCCTGAGCGAAACGCGCGATGGCGGATACGCGGAATACGCGCGCGTGCCGGGCGATGCAGCGATACCGATACCGGCGGGAATGACCGCGCTGGAGGCCATGCAGATCGGGACCGCGGGATACACGGCGGCACTCGCCATTCATCGCATGGAACAGAACGGGCAGCGTCCGGAAAACGGCCCGGTCATGGTGACAGGTGCAACCGGCGGCGTTGGCAGCGTCGCCATAGACATGCTGGATGGCCGCGGCTACGAAGTGGTTGCACTGACCGGAAAAACCGAGCAGGCGGAATACCTGAAAAGCATAGGGGCCCGGCGCATACTCCTGAGGAGCGAACTTGATTTTGGCAAACGGCCCATGGAGACCGCACAGTGGGCAGGGGCCATAGACAACCTGGGTGGCGATTATCTCGCCTGGCTGACCCGAACGGTGGATTACGGCGGAAATATCGCGAGCATCGGCCTTGCCGCGGGATTCGAATTGCATACCACCGTGATGCCGTTCATCCTGCGCGCCGTGTGCCTGCTCGGAATAAATTCCGTCGACACACCGCGCGACCTTAGGCTTGCCGTCTGGCGGCGCATCGGCGGCGACCTTCGGCCCAGGCACCTGGACAGGATAGGTAGCAGGACCATTGCGTTCGATGATCTGCCTGACGCGTTCCAGGCATTCATCGACGGCACGGTTACCGGGCGCATCGTGGTCGAGCTCAGCAAGCAGCACGACTGACACCGCATGGGGGACATCACGTGAGGCCAGTGAAACTTGTGACTCGGGTTACCGGGTTTGCAGTTCTGATGTTCGCCGCAGGTTGCGGCACGTTGCCGACCGACGTCGAGAGAACGGAGAGCCACACACTAACAGGCACCGCGGATACGGCGCTCGGGAGTAGCGTTGCTGCCTGGGCCGACAGCCACGAAGGCAAATCCGGATTCTTTCCGCTGCCGACCGGGCTGGACGCACTCGGCGCGCGACTCGCACTGATCGATCGCGCAGAGCGCAGCATCGATACGCAGTACTTCCTGATCAAGAAGGATGAAGCCGGCCTGGTTTTCTGCGCCAAACTGGTCGAGGCGGCGGATCGCGGCGTGCGAGTGCGATTCCTTCTCGATGACGTGTTCACGACGGCCCGCGACGAGGGGCTGCTGTTGCTCGATCGACATCCCAACATCGAGATACGCCTGTTCAACCCGGTAGCGCGCGGCGGTATCGGCGTGGTGAATTTCCTGAAGGACTTCGAGCGCGCCAACCGACGCATGCACAACAAGTCGTTCACGGTCGATAACGAGGTGTCGATAGTCGGTGGCCGCAATATCGCCGACGAGTACTTCCAGCTGCGGACGGATTCCGAATTCGTCGACTTCGATATGCTCGCTTTCGGGCCCGTCGCCCAGGGAGTGTCGGCAACTTTTGACCGGTACTGGAATCACCCTCTGTCCTATCCGATATCTTCCCTGAAGCGCGACGCCGGATCTTACGAGGCTTTGCGCGAGGAGATACTGGCAATGGCAAACACCACCGGCCGCGACATTTACCTGAGGTCGATCGATACGCCTTTGGTGAAAGACCTTTTGGATCGAAAAGCGATGTTCTACGCGGCCGATGCAGAGGTCATAACCGACGACCCGGACAAACTGCTGAACGAAATATCGAATGACCAGAAGATCCTGGTTACGCGCCTGGCGGCTGTCGTTGACAGGGCGCAGTCGGAAGTCATCGTCATCAATCCCTATTTCATCCCGCGAGATACCGGGCTCGATTTCTGGCGCGGAGTCGCGGACAAGGGCGTAAAAGTCACGGTCCTGACCAATTCACTGGCGTCAACGAACCACGTTGCCGTGCATTCAAGTTACGCGGGCTATCGCAAGCGTTTGCTGGAGGCGGGTGTGGACCTGTACGAAGCGCGCGCCAATGCCACGCAGGTCAATCCGGAAACGGGCGAAAAACTGGATACCTTGACCTTGCATACGAAGCTCGTCGCGATCGACCGGCGCTATCTTTTCGTCGGTTCGCTGAACCTCGATCCGCGTGCCATCGACATCAATACCGAGATGGGCGTATTGATCGATTCGGCAGAGATGGTCGGGCCCATGGTCGAGCGTTTCAGGTCGCGATTGCCCGGATTCAGCTACAAGCTCGAACAGGATGAGGACGGCGGTCTCGAGTGGCACGGCCTGATCGATGGCACGCCGGTCGTCGAGACCAGCGAACCGCTGGCGAGCGGCTGGCTGCGCTTCAACGCCTGGTTCCAGAAGATTGCGCCGGAAGGGCAGCTGTAGAAAAAGGGGTCGAACCGAATTTTGTTCATTGAGTCGATCAAGAGTGCAGCAAAATTCTGTTCGACCCCTTTTTCCCGTTGGGAAACGATGCTGCGCTGGTTTAGAATGCCCGCCCCCGACGCTGCCTTCCCGCGATTCGGCCTCACGGGGCCTGAATGCGGCAAGTCAGGCCCGGGATTCTAATCGGCATTAAAATCTCAGCCCTGACGGGAGCGCAACATGGCCTCCAGCGCCGCCAACAGATTCTGGCAAGCCCTCGAAAAGGAACGTCCCTTGCAGGTCGTCGGCACCATCAATGCCTATTCGGCACTGTTGGCCCGCAGGGCCGGATTCGAGGCGATCTACCTGTCCGGCGCCGGCGTAGCGAATGCGTCATTTGGATTGCCCGACCTTGCCATGACCACGCTCTCGGATGTTTGTGAAGACATTCGCCGCATTACCTATGCCTGTGACCTGCCGTTGCTCGTGGATGCGGACACCGGTTGGGGAAGCGCGTTCATGATCGGCCGCACCGTGCGCGAAATGATTCGTGCCGGCGCCGCCGCATGCCATATCGAAGACCAGGTGTCGGCGAAGCGCTGCGGACACCGCCCCGGCAAAGCGCTCGTCGAAGCCGCGGAGATGTCGGACCGAATCAAGGCGGCGGTCGACGGGCGGACCGATGACAGGTTCGTGATCATGGCGCGTACCGACGCACACGCCGTCGAAGGGCAGCAGGCCGCGGTCGATCGCGCGGCGGCCTACGTCGAGGCCGGGGCCGACATGATTTTTGCGGAAGCGCTGACGACGCTCGACGAGTACCAGCAGTTCACGCGAGCGATCAAGGTGCCGGTCCTTGCCAATCTGACCGAATTTGGCAAGACCCCGCTGTTCACGACCGACGAACTCGCAGGAGCAGGAATACGGCTCGCGCTTTATCCATTGTCTGCCTTCCGCGCAATGGCAGCCGCCGCCGACAACGTGTACCGGACTTTGCGCGAGGAAGGCACCCAGCGATCGGTGGTAAGCACCATGCAGACGCGCGAACAGTTGTACGAAGTCCTCGGCTATCACGAATACGAAGCACGGCTGGACGAATTGTTCGCGGACACGGGTACGACAGTAAAGCCGCCCAGGAAATGAACAGGGCAACCGGGGAAGCAAGATGAGCGACAAGAAGAAAACAGGCGGACTGGCTGGCGTATCGGCCGGGGAGACGCGACTCTGTACTGTCGGCAAGGAAGGCGCCGGCCTGACCTATCGGGGCTACGATATCTACGATCTCGCCGACCGGGCCACCTTTGAAGAAGTTGCCTACCTGTTGCTGTACGGCAAACTGCCTAATGCCAGGGAGCTCGCCGCTTATATAATCAGACTGAAGTCAATGCGCGGATTGCCGGAGCAGCTCAAGCAGGTGCTCGAGGTAATTCCGGGTGATACACACCCGATGGACGTGCTGCGCAGTGCCGTCTCCCTGCTCGGCAATTTCGAGCCGGAGGGCGATTTCTCCAACCAGGGCCGCGTAGCCGACCGCCTGCTCGCGTGCCTGCCTTCGATGCTGCTTTACTGGCATCGCTTTCATACCGACGGCAAGCGCATCGATGTCGAGGCCGGTGACGACAGCGTCTCCGGTCATTTCCTGCATCTGTTGCATGACAAAAAGCCGAGCGAGTTGCATCGCAAGTCCCTGGATACCACCCTTATTCTTTATGCAGAGCACGAATTCAATGCATCTACATTTGCCGCGCGGGTCATCACCGGCACACTTTCGGACATGCATTCGGCCGTGACAGGAGCAATCGGCGCACTTCGCGGGCCGCTGCATGGCGGCGCCAACGAGGCGGCCATGGAGCTCATCCAGAAGTTCAAATCGCCGGACGAGGCCGCGAAAGGTGTGCGCGGAATGCTGGCACGCAAGGAAAAGATCATGGGCTTCGGCCACCGTGTCTATACGGTTTCCGATCCGCGCAATTCAGTGAACAAGAGAATGTCGAAGATGCTTTCAGAGGAGGCCGGCGATACACATCTGTACGCCGTGTCGGAAGCCATCGAAAAGGTCATGTGGGACGAGAAGAAACTCTTCGCCAATGCGGATTTCTTCGCCGCGAGCGTGTATCACTTCATGGGTATACCGACGTACCTTTTTACACCGATATTCGTCTGCTCGAGAATCACCGGCTGGGCCGCTCACATCATGGAGCAGCGGGCCAACAACAAGCTGATTCGGCCGGCGGCCGATTACATAGGTCCGCCGCTGCAGAAATGGCAGCCAATCGAAAAGCGCGCCTGAATCGCCTTTTGAAAATGGAGTAACGATGTCCGCCCATGACATACGCGCGGCGAACCGGCCTGATCCTGATCAGGTGCTTGTCGACATAGCAGACTACGTTTGCAACTACCCGATCCGATCCGACCTGGCTTTCGAGACGGCGCACTATTGCCTGCTGGACACGCTGGCCTGCGGCTTCCAGGCCCTGGATTACCCGGCCTGCACCAAATTGCTCGGCCCGGTCGTCCCGGGCGCAACCTTGCCGGGCGGTGCACGCGTTCCCGGTACCGCTTACGAGCTCGACCCGGTGCTCGGCGCTTTCAACATTGGTGCCATGATCCGCTGGCTGGATTTCAACGACACCTGGCTCGCTGCAGAGTGGGGTCACCCCTCCGACAATCTGGGCGGCATCCTCGCGACCGCCGATTACCTGAGCCGAAAGGCGCGCGCGGAAGGAGCCCGGCCGCTGAAGATGCGCGATGTACTGACGGCGATGATCAAGGCACATGAGATCCAGGGAGTTCTGGCGCTGGAGAACAGCTTCAATCGCGTGGGACTCGACCACGTGCTGCTGGTTCGTGTGGCATCGACTGCAGTGGTCACGCGCATGTTCGGCGGCAATCGCGAACAGGTCATCAATGCTGTGTCGAACGCCTGGATCGATGGCTGTGCGTTGCGCACTTACCGGCATGCGCCGAACACTGGCTCGCGCAAGAGTTGGGCAGCGGGCGATGCGACCAGTCGCGCCGTGCGCCTCGCCTTGATCGCAATGACCGGGGAAATGGGCTATCCATCGGCGCTGACGGCAAAGACCTGGGGTTACTACGACGTCCTGTTCAAAGGCAAACCGTTTTCCTTCCCCCAGGCGTACGGCAGCTACGTCATGGAGAACGTGTTGTTCAAGATCTCATATCCGGCGGAATTTCACGCGCAGACCGCGGTTGAAGCCGCGATGCTGCTGCATCCGCAGGTGAAGGATCGGCTCCGGAACATCGACAGGATCGTGATCGAGACCCAGGAGCCAGGGGTGCGGATCATCGACAAGACCGGGCCGCTTGCCAATCCCGCGGACCGGGATCATTGCATTCAATACATGGCCGCAATACCGCTGGTCTTCGGCCGCCTGACGGCGGCCGATTACGAAGACAACGTCGCCCGCGATCCACGCATCGATGCGCTGCGCGAGCGGATGGAAGTCAGTGAGAACAAGCAGTTCACCAGGGATTATTTCGATCCGGCGAAACGTTACATCGGCAATGCGATCCAGGTGTTCTTCGACGATGGCAGCAGCACGGACAGAGTCGCCGTCGATTTCCCGATCGGGCATCGTGAAAGACGAGCCGAGGGCATTCCGGTACTGAAGAAGAAATTCGAGACGAGCGTTTCAGGGAAGCTGGCGAAGGGCCAGTGGTCGCAGCTTGCAGCACTCTGCGCAGACCGCGAACGGCTTGCGGAAACCGCAGTCGATGATTTCATGGCCTTGCTGGTGAAGTAACGTGATCAGAGTCGCCCGCAAAGCGAAAAAAGGGGTCGAACCGAATTTTGCTGCAGGCGTGATCGATTGCAAAGCAAAATTCGGTTCGACCCCTTTTTCCTTCGTCCGGTTAATGCATGAACGAAATCGAAGACAGAATCGCCGCGGGCGTTGCGACGCTCGGCCAGGTGCTGCCGAACGGCGCGTCCGGGAAACTCGCGCGCCTGCTGTCGGAGCTGGAGCGCTGGAATCAGCGACTTAACCTGACCGCGATCCGCGAGCCACGGGAGATGGTAAGCGCACACGTACTCGACAGCCTGTCGCTGCGGCCGTATCTGGAAGGCACGCGGATACTCGATGTGGGCACCGGTGCCGGGTTCCCCGGCCTGCCACTGGCTGTCGCGGAACCGCAGCGTCAGTTCCTGTTGCTGGACAGCAATGCGCGGAAGATAGCTTTCGTCAAGCATATGATTGCCGATCTCGCGCTCGGCAATGTCACGGCGATCCAGGCGCGTGTGGAGGATTTCACGGCCGACCGGCTTTTCGATACCGTGCTCGCCCGAGCCCTGGCAACACTGGTGCGGATCGTCGAGCTTTGCGCTCACCTCGCAGCTGAAAACGGTGTACTGTTGGCAGCGAAAGGCAAGTATCCGGCCGAAGAGCTGGAAGACCTGAAAAAACCTCCGGTTGACTGGGATTTCCGTGTGATCGAACTGCAAGTACCCGATTTGCCGCCGCAATCGCGACACCTTGTGCAACTGCAACGGGCAGGCAGGTCATGACTCGTGTCATAGCAGTGGCCAATCAGAAAGGCGGCGTGGGCAAGACCACGACCTGTGTGAACCTTGCGGCGTCGCTTGCGGCCACGCACCGTCGCGTGCTGCTTGTCGACATGGATCCGCAGGGCAATGCCACCATGGGTTGCGGCATCAACAAGATGGAACTCGAGCGGACCACCTGCGATGTCCTGCTCGGTGAAGCGACCGCTGCCGACACCATAATTTCGGCGCCGGAAGGGGGGTTCGCCGTACTGCCGGCCAACGAAGACCTGACACTTGCGGAAGTCAGGCTGCTTCAGGAACTCGGCCGGGAGATGCGCCTGCGCCAGGCACTGGGGCCGGTCAGGGGTCTCTACGATTTCATCCTTATCGATTGTCCGCCGTCAATCAACATGCTGACGGTCAACGCGCTGACCGCGGCCGACGGTGTCCTCATCCCGATGCAATGCGAGTATTACGCGCTCGAGGGGCTGAGCTCGCTGCTGAATACGATCGAGCAGGTAAAGAACTCTGTCAATCCGGACCTCGAGGTCTACGGATTGCTGCGCACGATGGTCGATCCCCGTATCAACCTGTCGAATGAAGTGTCCGACCAGCTGCTCGCTCATTTCAACGACAAGGTGTTTCGCACGGTTGTGCCGCGCAACGTGCGGCTTGCCGAGGCCCCGAGCTTCGGCAAGCCGGTGCTGTATCATGACAAGACCTCGCGAGGAGCACTCGCCTATCTCGCGCTTGCGGGCGAAGTACTGCGGCGGGAAGACGAGCGTTTGTCGGCAGCGGGCTAGCAATTGACGAAATACATGGATCACCACGCACGATGAGCAAGAAGAAACGACTGGGCCGCGGCCTCGATGCGCTTTTGAGCAAGCCCGCAACCGAAATGGCGTTGTCCGGCAGCGTTGTCGACGGGGCTCTGAAGAACATCCCGCTCGAGCTGTTGCAGCGTGGGCAGTATCAGCCCCGCGTCGACATGCGTCAGGACACGCTGGAAGATCTGGCGAGTTCCATCCGTTCACAGGGCGTGGTCCAGCCAATCGTGGCGCGGCCGTTGCCCGGCAAGACCGGTGCGGCGCAGCGCTATGAGATCATCGCAGGTGAGCGTCGCTGGCGTGCGGCGCAGATGGCGGGACTGGCCGAAATTCCCACGGTCATACGCGAAGTGGCTGACGAAGCGGCCATCGCCATGTCTCTCATCGAAAACATACAGCGGGAGAACCTGAACCCGCTCGAGGAGGCCAAGGCGCTCGACAGGCTCATCCGTGAGTTTCACCTCACTCATCAGGAAGCGGCGGATGCGGTCGGCCGGTCGCGCGCGTCGGTCAGCAACCTGCTTCGCCTGCTCGAATTGTCCGACAAGGTGAAGCCCATGCTCGAATCCCGGCAGATCGAAATGGGTCATGCGCGGGCATTGTTGTCGATTACGAACCCCGTGCAGCAATTCGACGCTGCGCGTCAGGTGGTGAAGAAGGGATTGTCTGTTCGCGAGACGGAGCAACTCGTACGCCGCATCATGACCGGACAGAGCTCGGCGAAGAAACCGGCAGCAAGCGCCGCGCCTTCCGCGGATATACGCCGTCTCGAACAGGAAATTTCAGAGAAGCTGGGAGCCAAGGTGCACCTCGACCACTCGGGCAAGGGCTTCGGCAAGCTGATCATCAGCTACAACAGTCTCGACGAGCTCGACGGCATATTGCGGCACATCAAATAGCGAAGAGCCAGGATCTAACCGAGATTGTCTTTTTCCCATGCACGTACCCGGACACGGGCAGCGTCAAACAGCTTTTCGTAGTTGCCCCTGAGCAATTTCTCCCGGGTCCCGTCATCGAGCCGATCGAGGAGTGGCGCGTAGAGCGCATGGATTCTGAGGTAGGTTTCCCGGTCGGGCGGTGCAACCTCGTCGGTGCCGAAGAGAAAGCGATCCGGGTGGCGGTTGATCAGCTCCGCTGCGACAGCGATTGCCTCCGGGCTCGCAACCAGGTACTTCGCGGTTGCGGTCCAGGAGAGATCGAGATAAACGTGCGCCAGCTCCGGGTCGCTCAATGCGCGATCCATCATCGCCGCCATGTCGTTGACCGGGTGCACGACGCGGCCCAGGCCCATATGCGCCCAGATGACCGTGGCCTGCGGGTGCCGGCGCAGAAGAGCGCCGAGCTGTCGGGCTGAATAGGGGTCCTGCCCGGGCCTCGGGAAAGGCATGTCGATGTCGTTGTGAAGGATCACCAGGAGTCCCGTTTCCGCGGCTAGCTCCAGGATCCGGTCCAGTGCCGGATCGAGCAGGCTCGAAGGCCCCCCTGCGGTCTTGGCCGAGACAAATTCCTTGTGAATCGTGAACTCACCGATGCCCGTGAAAACCCCGGGATACGTCGCGAGCACGCGGCGTATGTGATCGACTGCATACATGTCGGCGGGATTGAACCCCGTGATCATGGGGTCGAAACGATTGCGATCCTTCTCGGGCAGCGACAGGTAAGCGGTGGCGATGGCCGCGTCAGTGAAAGAGTAGTAATACAGGGGCGCATCGGTCTGTGCATAAGTCACCGGCGCGAAGTCGCCGGTATTCGAGTAGTCCCAGGCCTGTTGCAACGGAATACCGAAAAGCGCGACGCGGCCGACATCGTCTCCCATGATCTCGAGGAAATCCCGGATATCCAGGCCTTGCTGCACGTAATTGCTCAAGTGGAAGTGCGCATCGTGCAGCAGGGGTCTTGCGGTTGCGGGTTGGGCAGCAACCGGTCCCGCAACGGCGAGAACCAGGAACGGCAGCAGGGCCAGAGCACTGCATCTGCCGCAGAAAGCTGACCCGCCCGATATTCCATTTGGTTCTGTCATGTGCCGCTCTCCCTGTCGTCCCGCATCAGCCACGGATCCCAACCAACGACATTAAGGATGGACGGCCGTGACCCGGGGCGTACGCAGTAACCGTGATTGTGACAGGTTGTAACGCGTGCTTATCTACGGATGTCAAAACTTCTGCCAACTGTATATCCTTGGCGGCAATAACGGCTGTGGAAGGATGGTTCTATGTTGCGAACGGGGTTTCGAATCTGGGTCATGTTGGCGGGAGCCGCGGTGTTCTCTGCACCTGCATGGGCCGGCGGTCGCCCGGACGACTCGTCGCGAAGCTGGTTCGGGCACATCGCCGGCGGCTGGGCGTTTCCCAGCGGCGATACAGGCGATGTCATAGACGACGACTGGACCTTCAATGGCGGCGCCATGTACTGGCCGTCGGACTGGCCGGTCGGTATCGTCATCGACGGCGCATGGGTCGACTTCGACCTGACCAGCAGTGCCATCCGGGCAATCAATGATGCAATCGCGCAGGACCCGAACAACGACGGGTCCATCAGCGGCGGCGGCGCGGACGCCTGGTCCCTGAGCGTCAACGGAATCTGGGGCCCTGGCAGCGCGAGCAACGGTTTCTACCTGACCGGCGGCGTCGGCTGGTACCACGTGGGCGCCGAGGTAACGCAGGACGGCCTGGTTTACTATCCCCCGGTCTGCGACCCGTGGTTCTGGTGGTGCTATCCGGGCGGCGTTGGACCCGGCACCTTCATCGTCGGCAGTGTGTCTTCGGACGAGTTCGGCTGGAACCTGGGCGCCGGTTACAGTTTTGACACGGCCAGCGGCCAGGTCTTCATCGAAGCGAAATTCCACCAGATACAGTGGGAAAGCCGGAACATCGAGTACATCCCGCTGACCATCGGATTCCGCTGGTAGCCCGCGTCACCTGACCTGCGGGCCCGACCGGCAGCGGCTAGCCGTCTTTCGGCGCCACTGCCGCTGGGCCGGCCGACAATCCTTCGGTGACCCATGACACGAGCAGGGTGTAGGTGACCGCGAGCAATACCGGGCCGATGAAGAGCCCGACGATGCCGAAACCGATCAAACCGCCGATGACGCCGGCGATGATCAGCAGCATGGGCAGATCGACGCCGCGGCGAATGAGGATTGGTTTCAGGACATTGTCCGCGACGGCCACGATCACGGTAAACACGACCAGCACGCTGCCCCACACGAAATTGTCCGTCCAGAACAGCCACACGACGGCCGGGATGAGTACCGGCAGGGGACCGAGCTGCGCTATGCAAAGCACGAAGATGATGGCGAGCAATAACCCGGCTCTTGGCACCCCGGCGAGCCACAAGCCGATGCCGGCGATCATGGACTGGACCAGCGCGGTGACGACTACACCGAAAGCCACACCCCTCAGGGCCTGACCCGCCAGCCGCATGGTGCGCTCGCCGCGATCGCCGCCGATACGTTTGCCGAACATGAGTACGCCCCGGCTGGCCTGTTCGCCGCTGGTATAAAGTATCCCGACCAGGATGATCGTGAGCAGGAAATGCACGACGACCATGCCGAAGCTGCCGGTCAACGACAGTACCGAGCTGGCCGTCGTGCGCGCATAGGGGCGCAGCGCCTCGGTGACGGCTTCCGGGCCGCCGGCGGCGAATTCGGTCCACCGCTCGGCGAGACGGGCTCCTATCCACGGCAGCCCGCCTACCCAGGCAGGCACCGGCGGCAGACCTTCGCTGGTCAGCGACCTCAGCAGCTCGGCGCTCCGGACCGCTGCATCGACCAGCACGGCGACGGCCAGCGCAAACGGCACTATGAAAACCGCCAGCATCACGATGGTCATGAACGCTGTGGCGGCGCCTCGCCGTCCGCCCATCCGCTGTTGCAGACTCAGCAACATGGGCCAGGTGGCCACAACTATGGTGGTGGCCCAGATGATTGCGCTCAGGAACGGCAGCAGCGTCCACAGGCTGCCGCTGATCAGCAGCGCGATAATCAGGATGACCAGCATCGTGCGCGTGAGGTCGCTTTGGATTTGCGTTTGCATGGGGGCCTGCCCTGGTTTCCGGCGTCGCCGGAGAGCTGAGTAGGGCCATTGTAGCAATGCGCGAAATGTGTGGATATGCGCGCTGGAACGCGCATGGAGCCAGCCGCGAAAGCAGATTATCAGCGCTCACTGACGAGGCTGCAGGTTCTGTGTTGTGATCTCGTGGAGCGGGGCGGCCAATCAGCGCGAGTGGTTACGCCACATCCTGCCTCTTGCCGGAACTCGCACGGTATACCTGGCGAATGATATCCGGCAACACGGCTTCCGAGATCAGGAAGCCCTGCATCTTGTCGCAGTTGATGGTCTTCAGGAAATCGAAGGTCTCCTGATCCTCGACGCCTTCCGCGCACACGGAGATCCCCAGTTTGTGTGCGAGGCCGGTAATTGCTGCAAGCACCTTTTGTGTGACCTCGTTGTTGCGCGCGCGCCGCAGGACCGATGCATGGATCTTGATTTCGTCAAACGGTAATTGTTCGAACGTACCGAGCGACGATGCCGCCGCGCCGAAGTCATCCAGCGAGATTCGAAATCCCCGTGCCCTCATCGCAGCGAGCACTTTGAGGTGAGGCGCGTCAGAGTTGACGATTTCCTGCTCGGTGACTTCGAAAGTGAAACTCGCGCAGTCGAGGCCGTGTAGCGCGACGATCTCCGCGTAGCGATCGGGCAGGGTTCCCCTGCCCAGCAGGCTGGAAAAAAGGTTGATGCAGCCATTGAGATGCAAGCCGCTCTTCCGCCATTGCACGAGTTGCGCCGCAGTCTCGCCGAGCACGTACTCGGCCACTTCGGCGGACAGGTCGAACGCTTCGACATCCGGCAGAAACTCGAGCGGGCCAAGCAGGCCGTGCACAGGATGTCGCCAGCGGATCAGCGCTTCGACTTCACGGGTCTGCCATACGCCGCTGTTGCCGCGGTCGACCTTCGGCTGGTACTGGATCAGGAACTGACGGTTTTTGATGGCCTGTTCGATTTCCTTGCGCGAAACGCGGAGCATGCGACGGCGGCAACTCCGGGCGGCGCGGGCAAGCGTTTCGAAGTCCCATTCGCTACGTATCCATTCGACGTTGCCAAAGGTGGCGATCTGTTCGAGCAGCGCGGCGCGGTTGCTGCTGCGCAAGCGCTCGCGGTCGGTGCAAAGGATCAAGCCGAACTTGGTCTTTGCAGATGCTTTTTCGAGCAAGCCGATTGCTGCGGCGCTCACATCGGCTTCGGTCAGCATGATGATGCGCCGCGTGTCGCCGTGCAGCTGCCGGCCGAGACCCTCGATATTCTCGAAGAAACCGAGGGCCAGGCTCAGTTCGCGGGCTAACTGCCGCAACACCTGGTGCCGAACCAGTGCCTGACTGACGATGAACTGCATTTTGCCCTCGTTACCTCGCTGCCCTGAAACCGGCTGTTACGGTGGTCGCAATCTCACAAGATCGACCGCAACGGCCTGCTGTTGCTTTTATAAGGCGCGGACGGGACCGAAGGTGTGCTTCACGTCGCAATGCGGAAAATATATGTGCCAATATTCCCGTAAGACGTTGTACCGTAGGGCCGATTACGGTCGTGGCGGGCCCCTATGCACAGTGGCTGAAAGTGCTGCCGGGATGCGCGGAGGCGCTGCCCGGACCGGCATCTTGCGGTCGCGTTTTTCTTTTCGCCCGGCTTGCCGGAAATCGTTGAAAAACAGCCGATTGACCCCAAAAAAGATAGCGATGAAAAGGTAGATTTACGGCAGGCGTTTGTGTTGCCTTGCACCATTCCGGTCACTATAATGCGCGGGCTGAATCAGGGCCCGTCAGCAATTTTTCAAAATGACGCCACGCACCGCCGGCTAGCCGATGGAAGTGGCGT
>DATICC010000585.1:0-3998 GCA_035457045.1 Woeseiaceae bacterium
TATTGCGTTCGCGGAGCACCCTGTTCTGCTCGCGCTGTTCGGCGACCGCCGCGCGCAGATCACGAGTCTTGCGGTAGCCGTCACCGGAAAACCACAGCTGGCCCTGCATGGCAAAGGCCGCGACAGCGAGTACAAAGATGATCGAGCGAGTCCCCAAAACCGTCTGCCCCTACGCTTGCCGGGCTATTCCGGCACCGCAACCGAAAAGGCGGTGCGCCCGGCGTAACTTGCCTGTGTTCCCAATTCCTCTTCGATACGCAACAACTGGTTGTACTTGGCCATGCGGTCGGACCGCGACAAAGATCCGGTCTTTATCTGGGTCGCCTCCGTGGCAACCGCGATGTCGGCAATGGTGCTGTCGGAGGTCTCTCCCGACCGGTGCGACACGACCGCCGTGTAACCCGCCCCGACCGCCATAGTAATTGCATCAAGAGTTTCCGATAAGGTACCGATTTGGTTAGGTTTTATCAATATGGAATTTGCAATCTTTTGGCGTATGCCACGTGCGAGGATCCGCGTATTGGTTACGAACAGGTCGTCGCCCACCAGTTGCACCCGGTCGCCGAGGCGCCGGGTCAGCAGCGACCAGCCGTCCCAGTCGCTTTCCTCCATGCCATCCTCGATGCTGATGATCGGGTATGCGTCGACCAGGCCGGCGAGGAAATCGGTGAATCCGGCGGCGTCAAACTCGCGGTTTTCCGCTGCCAGGCGGTAACGACCGTCCTTGTAGAACTCGGAACTGGCCACGTCGAGCCCAAGCAGTACGTCGCTGCCCGCCGAGAACCCGGCCTGTTGTATCGCAGCCATTATGGTATCGAGGGCCGCACGGTTTGACGGCAGGTCGGGTGCAAACCCTCCTTCATCGCCGACAGCTGTGTTCAGGCCCTGCCCGCGCAACACGCTCTTCAATGCATGGAAGATTTCGGCTCCGCAGCGCAAGGCCTCCGCAAAATTCGGGGCTCCGACCGGCAAAATCATGAATTCCTGGATATCGACATTGTTGTCGGCATGGGCTCCGCCATTGATGATGTTCATCATCGGCACGGGCAGCGTCGTGCCGGGGCCAAGGTGCCGGTAAAGCGGTTGTCCCGCGGCGGCCGCGCTGGCCCGGGCGAACGCGAGCGATACGGCGAGCAGCGCATTCGCTCCCAGCCGGCTCTTGTTCTCGGTACCGTCGAGGTCGATGATCGCCATATCGAGTTCGCGCTGGTCCGCGAAGCCGCGCGACAACAGGCTGTCCTTCAACTCGCCGTTCACATTGGCGACTGCTTTCCGCACGCCCTTGCCGAGGTAGCGCGACTTGTCACCGTCACGCAATTCCACGGCTTCCCGGGTACCGGTGGACGCGCCGGATGGCACCGCAGCACGACCCTGACTGCCGTCAGTGAGTCGCAGGTCGGCTTCGACCGTCGGATTGCCCCGCGAGTCGAGAATTTCGCGCGCGCGGATGTCTGCGATTCTGATCATCATGACTCCGAAATTTCAGGGCATCGTGCGAGCCGGGCCCGGCCTGCACCACGACCTTGTTGCAAGTGATACCGGGGACTCAGGCTCCGAGGCCGAACTCTGCTTCCTGGAAACCCGCGCTCTTCACGGTGTTGTCTATGGCCTGCAAGACCTTGAGCAGCGCCGGCATCTTTTCCAGCGGCCAGGCATTCGGCCCATCGCTGAGTGCGCGCTGCGGGTCCGGATGAGTCTCCATGAACAACCCGGCGATGCCGGCGGCGGTCGCCGCGCGGGCGAGTACCGGAATGAATTCGCGTTGGCCACCGGACGCGGAACCTTTGCCGCCCGGCAACTGCACCGAATGGGTCGCGTCGAATACGACCGGGCAACCGGTACCCCGCAATACGGCCAGGCTGCGCATATCGGAAACCAGGTTGTTGTAACCGAAGGTAAAGCCCCGTTCGCATACCATGATCTGCCCGTTGCCGGTCGAGCGCGCCTTGTCGACGACGTTCTGCATTTCCCACGGCGAAAGAAACTGCCCTTTCTTGATATTGACCGGTTTGCCCTGGCTCGCGACATTCAAAATGTAGTTGGTCTGCCTGCAGAGGAACGCCGGCGTCTGCAATACGTCGACCACCGAGGCGACCTCGGCGAGCGGCGTATCCTCGTGCACGTCGGTCAGCACCGGCACCTGCAGTTGTTTGCGCACCTCCTGCAGTATCCTCAGCCCCTCGTCCATGCCCGGCCCGCGAAACCCGCTCTTTGAACTGCGATTGGCCTTGTCGAACGAAGACTTGTAAATGAAGGGTATGCCGAGCAGCGCGCAGGTTTCCTTGAGAAATCCGGCCGTGTCGATGGTCATGGCTTCGCTTTCAACGACACAGGTGCCGGCTATCAGGAAATAAGGCTTGTCCGGCCCTACGTCAAATCCGCAAAGATTCATGCTCGAGCCGCCTTGGGCAATTTGCTGCTGTGATGCTGCCTGGCCGCCACGATGAAGCCGGCGAACAACGGATGCCCGTCGCGCGGATTCGAGGTGAACTCGGGGTGAAACTGGCTTGCAATGAACCACGGATGTCCGGAGAGCTCGGTGACCTCGACCAGGTCATCGACAGACGATCCGGAAAAAACCAGCCCTGCCTTTTCGAGTATCGCGCGATAATTATTGTTGACTTCATATCGATGCCGGTGCCGCTCGAAGATTTCGCTGCGCCCGTACACCGTCGCCGCCAGTGTCCCGGGCTTCAGGAATACTTTCTGCGCACCGAGCCGCATGGTGCCGCCGAGATCCGACTTTTCACTGCGGTGCTGGGTGTCCCCGCTTGGCGTTTGCCATTCGGTTATGAGAGCAACCACCGGATGCGGTGTCGCCTTGTCGAATTCGGTGCTGTGGGCGCCTTTCAGTCCTGCCAGGTGCCGCGCCGCCTCGATGACGGCAAGTTGCATGCCGAGGCAGATGCCGAGGTACGGGACCTTGTTCTCACGGGCATATTGAACTGCCTTGATCTTTCCCTCGATACCGCGATCGCCGAAGCCGCCCGGCACGACTATGCCATCCATACCGCGCAGGCAACCGACACCATTGTTTTCTATCTGCTGCGCCTCGAAATAGTGGATGTTGACGCGGGTCCGTGTATGGATACCGCCGTGCAGCAGCGCCTCGCTCAGCGAAATGTACGAGTCACGCAAATCGACGTACTTGCCGACCATGGCAACATTGACTTCGCCGTCCGGGTTCTCTTTTGCGGTCACCACTGCATCCCATTCATTCAGATCCGCTGGAGGCAGATCCAGGTGCAATTGCCGCACGACGATGTCGTCCAGACCCTGCTCCTGCATCATGCGGGGAATCTTGTACAGGTCATCCACGTCGATCGCGGAAATGACCGCCTTCTCCTGGACGTTGGTAAACAGGGCAATCTTGCGCCGCTGTTCCTGTGGCAGGGGCTTCTCCGAACGACAGACGAGAATGTCCGGCTGGATACCGATTGATCGCAACTCCTTGACGGAGTGTTGTGTCGGCTTGGTCTTGATCTCGGACGAAGTGGCGATGTACGGCACCAGCGTAAGGTGCACATAGACCACGCGATCGTGGCCCATCTCCACACCCATTTGCCGGATGGCTTCGAGAAACGGCAGGGATTCGATGTCGCCAACCGTGCCGCCGATTTCGACCAGGCAGATATCCGCATCGCCGGCGCCGCGCCGGACACTTTCCTTGATCTCGTCCGTAATGTGCGGAATGACCTGTACGGTTGCGCCCAGATAATCACCGCGTCGTTCCTTGCCAATGACGCTTTCATAGATACGCCCGGTGGTGAAATTGCTGTTCCGCCCGGTAGTGGTCCGTACGAAGCGCTCGTAATGACCCAGGTCCAGATCCGTCTCGGTGCCATCCGCCGTGACGAATACTTCGCCGTGCTGGAACGGGCTCATAGTGCCAGGATCCACGTTGATGTAGGGGTCCAGCTTGATCATGCTGATGCGGAGCCCGCGCGCTTCGAGTATGGCGCCGAGGCATGCGGATGTGATTCCCTTGCCCAGAGACG
>DATICC010000586.1:0-6459 GCA_035457045.1 Woeseiaceae bacterium
GGAATCACGAGGCTTTCATCGAGGCTGCCGATCAGGGCGTAAACTGCCAGGCCGACGACCGCCAGCACGGAAATCAGCACGCTGACGAGCAACTGCAGCGGCCGTTTCACAGCCGGCACTCCTCGATGCCGGAGTCGGCAAGCAAGTTCATCACACGCTGTGTCGTCGGGCCCGGCGCTGCATACGATCGCGCGCCGCAAAATCGGACAGGCCAGATACCAATCTGGCTGTTACTGACGAAAACTTCATGACACTCCGCCAGGCGCTGCACTGGTATCTGCTCTACGGCAACGGTCAGGCCGGCAGACACCACTACGGCAATGATATGCCGGCGCATCACTCCGCTCACGCCGGCCGAGGTGATCGCAGGTGTCAGGAGGCCATGGTCGGATACAAGAAACACGTTGCTCATGGTGCCACAAACGAGGTTGCAATCGGCGTCCAGCATCAGGCCCTCGGCGATCAACGCGCTTTGCCACTCATTTCTGGCAAGCACCTGCTCAAGCCGGTTCAAAGTCTTCATGCCAGCCAATGCCGGTTGCGACGCCAGTCGCAAATTGCAGATACGCGTCCCGATGCCCCGGGTCCAGGAGTCCCGGGCATGCAGCGGAGATTCAAAAATGCCCAGCAGGATGCGCGGCGTGGAAACAGAGGCATACCGGTAACCGCGCATTCCGGAACCGCGCGTTACCACGAATTTTGCCACGCCGCTGCCGTGGCAGCCTGTGCTCGCAATTGCAGCATCCAGCATACCTAGCAGTTGTTCGGCGGGCGGTACCTGCATGCCGAGGCGCTCGCAGCCGAGGCGCAATCGTTCGATGTGGAGGTGAGCCAGCCTTGCGCGTCCGTGGCGAATTGCAATCGTGTCGAATACGCCGTCTCCGTATTGCAGCCCGCGATCGTCGACAGGTACAGTTTTGATCGCGCCGTCGGGGTCAAACCAGGCCGATGTCACGTCAGTGCCTCCAGCAGGCCCCTGGCCTTGGCACGCGTCTCGTCGAGCTCTGCTTGCGGCTCGGAGTCAGCCACGATGCCGGCGCCGGCTCGCAGTCGCAAGTCTGATCCATGCAATACCATCGTACGTATCAGGATATTGAGATCCATGCTGCCGTCGCGATTCAGGTAACCGAATGACCCGGTATACGCGCCCCGCGGCGAGGCCTCGAGTTCCGCAATGATCTCCATGCACCGGACCTTGGGGCAACCGGTAATCGTGCCACCGGGAAACACCGCTCGTATGGCCATGCCCGGCGTAATCCCGGCACGCAGCCGGCCGCGCACATTGGATACGATGTGATGCACATGCGCGTACGATTCGATCACCATCATCTCATCGACTTCGATGCTGCCCGGCATGCAGATCCGCCCGAGGTCATTGCGCTCGAGGTCGATCAGCATTACGTGTTCGGCGCGCTCTTTCGGGTTGGCGATCAATTCCGCCGACAGGCTGTGGTCGCGGCTCGTCTCCGCTGATCGTGGCCGAGTACCCGCGATCGGTCGGGTCGACGCAATGCCGTCACGGATCGACAGCAATCTCTCCGGCGACGAGGAGATGATCCATCGATCGGCCCACCTGGCGCAGCCGGCGAATGGCGCCGGATTGCTGCCAGCCAGCCTTGAGTAAATGTCCGCGGCGGACATCCCGACCTCGAACGACCAGCCACGGGACAGGTTCGCCTGAAAGACATCTCCCGCAGCGATGTACTGTTTCGCACGGTCTACGGCCTCCGTGAACCGCACCGGGTCCTCCTCTCCGACGGCGCGTATCAACGCCGGTCCGGGAACATGCCATTGCGTGTCGTCCGCAATCCTCCTGGCATCCTCCTGCATGATATCGATGCAATGGGTCGCCGTTCCCTCGCAGACGATAAAGGTCTTCGATTCCATGTGATCGCGGATCAACGCAGCCGGACAGCGTACCGCGAACGCGCGGGGCAACACGGGATCCGGCGGCAGCGACAGCTTCGGCTCGATCTCAGCCGCCAGCTCGTAACCGAGATAGACGAACCAGCCACCGAGAAACGGCAAGTCCGAGTTGCTGCATCCGATTCTTTCGTCCTGCCACCATTCGTCCAGCGATTCCAGGAATCCACCCGGATCGCCGGCCATCCCCGCGGCGAGGCTTTTTCCTGGAAATGCCAGCAGGATGTCGTAGCGGCCCAGCGAGGAACCGATTGCCGTACTCTGAAGCAGGAACGGGTATCGATCGGGATCGGAGAACTGCAGTTCGCGCAGATTGACGTTCGTCGGAATCTCGCGAGTGATCAGGGCGTCGGCTTTCAGTCCGGCGCCCGAAATACCAGGCTGCCGTTGGTGCCGCCAAAACCGAATGAATTCGACATTGCGATTCTGACCTTGGCGCGCCTGGCTACGTTGGGCACGTAGTCCAGGTCGCATTCCGGATCCTGGTTGTCAAGGTTTATTGTCGGTGGCAGCGTCTGGTGTTGAATTGCCAGCACCGAGAATATGGCTTCGGCGACCCCGGCCGCTCCCAGCAGATGCCCGGTGACGGATTTGGTGGAACTGACAGCCAGCGATTTCGCCGCAGGACCGAAGGCTCGTTTTATGCCCACGGTTTCGCCGATGTCGCCGGCCGGCGTGGATGTCCCGTGCGCATTGAGGTAGTCGACGTCCGCAGGATCGACTCCCGCATCCTTCATTGCGGCCACCATGCATTTCCTCGCGCCTTCGCCGTCGGCAGGTGGCAAAGTAATGTGATACGCATCGCCGCTCATGCCAAAGCCGACGAGTTCGGCATACACTCTCGCGCCGCGTGCCCTCGCATGCTCGAATTCTTCCAGCACCATGCAGCCAGCGCCGTTGCTGAGGACGAAACCGTCGCGATCCCTGTCGAACGGGCGGCTCGCCTTTTGCGGCTCGTCATTGCGCGTCGACATGGCCCTGGCCGAACAGAAGCCGCCGATGGCGGTCGGCGTGGTCGCGTATTCGGCGCCCCCCGCCAGCATCACGTCCGCGTCACCGTAGACGACGGTGCGCGCCGCCAGGCCGATACAATGGGTCGACGTCGTGCAAGCCGTCACGACCGAGAGATTGGGACCGGTGATGCCATGCATGATGCTGACATTCCCCGAGATCATGTTGATGATGCTGCCCGGTATGTAAAACGGCGAAATCTTTCGCGGTCCACCTTCCAGGAACTTGCTGTGATTCACCTCGATCGTTTGCAGGCCGCCGATGCCGGCGCCCATCGCAATCCCGATCCTGTGATTGTTGGAGTCGGTGATCTCGAGACCCGAGTCACCCAGCGCCATAACGCTCGCCGCAATGCCGTAGTGTATGAACGGATCCATTTTCCGTACATCCTTGGCCGGAATGTACAGGGTCGGGTCGAAATTGCTCACCACCCCGGCAATCTGCGTACTGAAAGCGCCGGCATCGAAGAGGTCGATGCGACGAATGCCGGACTTGCCATCCCGAACATTTGCCCACGCCTCATCCAACTCGTTACCGACCGGTGAAACGATTCCCATGCCGGTGATGACGACGCGTCGTTTGCTCAATGCATTATCCGGAAGTGCGTGGCGGAACAGCCATCGATCATAGTAGCCGTGCCAGTGCGGGTACGGCCGGCCGGCCGCACCCGCCGATCAGATCAGTCGCCCTTGCGCGCTGTGACAAAATCGATTGCCTGTTGAACGGTCGTGATCTTCTCGGCCTCTTCGTCCGGAATCTCGGTCTCGAACTCTTCTTCAAGGGCCATAACGAGCTCCACCGTATCCAGTGAATCAGCGCCCAGGTCGTCGACAAACGAAGCGTCATTGGTAACTTCTTCTTCCTTGACGCCAAGCTGCTCCGCAACGATGGCCTTAACTTGTTCTTCGATACTGCTCATAGTGGTCGCTTCTCCTTAAGAAGAGATATCTGAAATTCGCTCTGTTTCCCATCGTCAGGGGCACACCCGAGCCAGGAAATACTGTAAGTCTTTGATTATTCACCCCAACCCGGTGGCGGCGATGTATTGTAAGGGAATCAACAGCCTCATTCTACACATGCCATCGGGCATTTTTTGTCATTAGGCGTCAAAACAGCGGACAAATAACCCGCCTTCGTCGAGGCTCACGCCATGAGCATGCCGCCATTAACGTGCAGCGTTTCGCCGGTGATGTACGACGCCGCCGCAGACGCAAGAAAAACCACGGAGTCGGCAATGTCATTGCCCTCTCCCAGCCGGGCCAGCGGTACCTGCACCAGCATTGTGCTGCGTTGCTCGTCCGTGAGCGCACGAGTCATGTCGGTATCGATGAAACCCGGCGCAACCACGTTGACGGTGATGTTTCGCGACCCCACTTCTCTTGCCAGCGACTTGGAGAAACCGATGATGCCGGCCTTGGCTGCGGCGTAGTTGGCCTGCCCCGCATTGCCCATCACGCCAATCACCGATGCAATATTGATGATGCGCCCGTGCCGTGCTTTCATCATGCCGCGCAGGGATGCCTTGCAGACCCGGTACATACCCGACAGGTTGGTAGCGATGACGGCATCCCATTCCTCGGACTTCATTCGCAACAACAGGTTGTCCCGCGTAATGCCGGCGTTGTTGACGACGATCGTCGGGGCGCCCTCCTTCCCCTGAATATCCCTGAACGCGGCATCGACGGACTCCTCGACCGCAACGTCCAGGACGATGCCACGACCGTGGCCGGCCAGCGAATTCGTGATCGCCTGTGCGCCGGCGCTGCTGGTGGCGCTGCCCACGACGGTAGCGCCGGCCGCGGCAAGCGCCGCCGCGATGGCAGCACCGATACCGCGTGATGCGCCGGTGACGAGTGCCACTTGCCCTTGTAGAGTATTTGAATTAAATATATTGCTCATCTATTTGGAATCCTTAACTTTTCAAGTGCCCTACAACGCGTCGACCAACGACTCGGGCGACTCTATGAATTTCACAGTCACCGATTTGTCGATGCGTCGCACGAGCCCGCTGAGCACCTTTCCGGGTCCGCACTCGATCAGCCGGTCGGCACCATGGGCCACGAGGTACCGGACCGTCTCCACCCAACGCACCGGGCTGTAGATCTGCCGTTCGAGTCCGTCCCGGATACTGGCGGCGTCCGTATAGGGCCGGACATCGACATTGCTGATCACCTCGAGTTGCGGCGTCCGGATATCCACCGCCTGCAATGCCTCGCCCAGTTTCCCGGCCGCCGGCCGCATCAGTGCACAGTGCGACGGCACGCTCACGTTCAGCATCATGGCGCGGCGCGCGCCGGCTGCACTGGCCAAGGCGACAGCGCGTTCAACGGCAGTTCGTGTGCCGGCAATCACGACCTGGCCGGGAGAATTGAAATTGACGGCGCTCACGACCTCGCCCTGCCCTGCACGCTGGCAGGCGTCAACGACCTGGTCGTCGTCCAGCCCGATAATCGCAGCCATGGCACCGCTGCCCTCGGCCACTGCGGCCTGCATCAGCGACCCGCGCGAACTCACCAGCGCGACTGCGTCGGCAAAATCGAGGGCGCCGGCGCAGACCAGCGCGGTGTACTCCCCCAGACTGTGGCCGGCCATCATGGCGGGCACCCGTCCGCCAGCCGTGCGAAACGCCCGCCACGCTGCCACTCCGGCGGTCAGCATGGCCGGCTGAGTGACAACCGTGGCGTCCAGTCTCTCGGCCGGCCCCTGCTGCACCAGTTGCCACAGGTCATAACCCAGCACGGCACTTGCTTCCGCGTAGCAGGCACGAATGTCATCATACCTTGCCGCCAATTCCGCTTGCATACCCGCAGACTGCGAGCCCTGCCCGGGAAAAATCACAGCGTCTGTCAAAACGGCGCCTCCTGTCGAATTGCGCAGGATTATATAGGCCGGATCCGCCCGACCCTAATGACCATGGCGACAGCAATCCCTGCCACCGCGCCGTACAGGTGGGCATTGACCACAACGGCGGCGCCAGCCAAGCCCTCGGAACCCGGCAGCGGGCCGTACAATTGCTCCCAGGCAAGCTTGACGAGCACCAGCAGCCCCAGCACCCGCATCTCCCTCGAAGCGGCGAATACCGGCGCGAGCACGCCCGCTGCCAGCAAGCCGTGTAGGAGTCCCGACAATCCCACGTACCATTCGAGCCACGGATCGCAAAGCCACAGCCCGGCATCGATACCGGCGAGCACCAGCACGACGGTCACGCACCAGACTTTGGCAGAGTACGCGCGTCCGCAGAGCATCCACACGAGTATCAAGCCCGCGATATTGAGGAACAGGTGTGGCCAGCCCAGGTGCACGAAATGCCCCGTCAGCAGTCGCCAGAATTCCCCGCCGCTGATGCCCGCGCGATCGAAGCGCAATGCGAGCCTGCCTGCATCGGCCGCCAACTCGAAAAAAAGGCTGAACAGCGTGATGACTGCCGGCAGTGTCCAGAATTGCAATGCCGCCGGCAGCTTGCGCCCGACTTGGCCTAACCCCATGTTTGTTATACTCGCGTTTATTGTGATTATGCATTAACAC
>DATICC010000587.1:0-8147 GCA_035457045.1 Woeseiaceae bacterium
CACACCGCTCGACAAATCCAATTAAGTCAAATGCATACGGGATCGCCGCTCAGTCGCAGGCAACCGTGCGATCCTTGGCCCATCGTCGGATCTCGTCGATTCGTTCGGCCATGACCACCGAAAGCGGCCGGGTCCGCCGGATTTCATCAAGGATAAGCCGGGAATTCAGTGCGGATCGCTGTGCCTGGGCCGCGTACAGGGCGGAAACGATAGCCTGCTCGATTTCCGCACCGGAGAAACCGCGCGTCGCTTGTGCCAGCTGGTCGAGCTCGAATCGTGTTGGGTCCTGATTGCGACTTTTCAGATGAATTTCCAGTATCGACCTGCGGATGGCCCCTCGTGGAAGGTCCACAAAGAAGATTTCGTCGAATCGGCCCTTGCGCACCAGCTCGGGCGGCAGGAAGCTGATCTCGTTGGCAGTCGCTACGACGAAGACCCGGGTCTTCTTCTCGGCCAGCCAGGTCAGGAACGTCCCGAGTACCCGTTGCGACGTCCCGGTTTCGCTGTCTCTCCCGGCGAGTCCTTTTTCGATTTCGTCGATCCACAGCACGCAGGGCGCCATTACGTCGGAGGTCTTCAGGGACTCCCGTAACTTGCGCTCGGTTTCACCGTGGTATTTGTCGTACAGGCTGCCAAAATCAAGCCGCAGCAACGGGATGCCGAACAGTCCCGCGGTGGCTTTGGCTGCCAGACTCTTGCCGCAACCCTGGACTCCGATGAGCAGTATGCCCTTCGGCATGTCTTTGGACGGCAGGCCTTGCAGATCGAGCATCGCGTTCTTGCGCTGGGACAGCCAGCTCTTCAGGCCGGTGAGTCCGCCTATGTCGCTGAACTTCCTGGTGTCGTACTCGAACTGCAAAACCCCGCCCCGATTAAGGAGTTCGTACTTTGCCTGCATGACTTGCGGCAAATCACTGTGAGAAATAGCGCCGTCGTCGTAAATGGCATTGCGTGCGAGCTGCGCCGTTTCCCTGTCCGGGAGGCCGGCAAGATTTTGTACAAGCAGGCGGTGCGCCTTCGGATCGAGTTTGACTTTCGACTGCGGATTGTCCCTTGCCCAGTCCGAAGCGACCCGGGCCACGATCTCCTCGCGCTCCTTCTCGGAAGGTAAAGCGAGGTCGAATCTGGCGCTGAATGCATCCAGTTCGCTCGGCAACGACACCGAATGGCTGATCAAGACAATATGCCTGGCGACGTTTTCGAACTGGATGCAAATGTCCTTCAGCAGTCGCACGTTCACCGGATCGTCCAGGTACGGATGGAAATCAAGCAGGACGTACATGCCCGGTTTGTTTACGGCACGAATGTGCCGCAGCACCTCGGTAGGCGCCGCGTTGTGCAATTGCGGCTCAAGGGAGATGTCGAGTCGCTGGAGACCGTCGGTAACCGTCCAGCGAAACAGCGGTACATAGGACGTCGACGCGCGCGCAACGGTGATCGATTTGAGCAGGTCCAGCACGCGCGATTCATCCCGGGTTTCGATGACCACCAGGGGAGTGCGGGAGCGCAGGATGAGGTCGAGGTCGCGTTGTCTGTCCATGCTTCAGCCGGTCCTGGCCGGACTGGCGCCATCCTGGCCGGCCACCGGATTGCGCATCACTCCTCGCAACCTGGCAGGTTTTTCGCCAAAAGGCTTTCCGACGCCGTACCAATGAGCTTGGCGGCGCTCTTGCGCAAGGAGTTCAACGTAACCTCAACGTCACCGCTTGCCAGGTCGCGCGTCACATCGTCGAGAGAGTGGCGATTCCTTGTTTCCCGGCGGATTTCATCGTCAAGCATCGAAAGAACGGTGACGGCCCTTGCAGTGATCGGGCCGGATGAGTCGCCAGAGCAAAGGCGGGCAGTCGTTTTTCCCCATTCCGCCTGGAAATCCAGTGCCTGTTTCAGGCGCTTGTCACTGATACCGCCGGTGCGCGAGAGGATCATGATCCCGTAGTACTCCGACAGACCTTCGATGATCCAATCTGCCTGCTCAACTTGGTACGGAGCGAACGCTACGTGAAAAATCTCGTGGAGGAGGGTACTGGTCGAGTTTTCACTGATCAGCGGCAGGTCCGCATGGATGAACAGCGATCTCGGCCCGGAAAGCCCGCCGCGCCACATGGGTGCGGCGGCACTGATGATTGTTATGCGTTTCGGAAAGGACGGCAGCAAGCGTTGAAATTCCGGAAGTGTCCAATGCAAAAATGAGAGGGTGTCCATTCTGCGGATACCATGCCCCAGCGGTCCCGCAACCTTGACTCGGGTTTTACCTACGGCCTCGTATCGTACGCCGAGTCTTCCGAGCGCTATCCAGCCAGCCGGCAAATCGAAGCGGCGCTCAGGGTTGTTTACGCGGTAGCGATCGTCTTTGCCGAAGTAAGGCGTTGTCGACGACCACCCGACCGGCAGCCTGAAGCTGAGCCAGGTTTCGCTCATTGCGTCCTTGACGGTCCGGGTCGATGCACGCGGAATGACGTCCTCACCACGAAATACTGCCCAGTCGGTATCCAGGTACGCGTCGTAGTTCTTGCTTCCGCGCTGGTGCCGCAAGGACGCAAACCATCTGAGCGAACCGCCGCGCTGGGCAGGGACCCAGGTCAGCACGTCGCCGTCAATTCGCAGTCCGCCATCCCCGCGCACATCCTGTATGCGCTCTGGATCGAAACGCATGGTCAGTTTGCGAAGCTGGCGACGGGTTTGAGAAAGCCTCAATTCGACATGCGCACCCGCGGCGGCTATATCGGGCGTCACTTCGAACTCGAGCCGGTATTGATTTCGCTCGCTGGCCGTCTGGGCCGCAGCATGGGAACTGGAAACTCCCCAGGCAGCGGCCGCAACGGCTGCGGCGACCATTAAAAAAAGGCCAGCCGGGTGCAATAGGAAGTCCCTGCAAGCCTTCAAAAAGCCGTGACTGTCGGTCGGAACTTGTATTTCCGGGATACAGTTCATATCGAATCGGAGCTCCGGCGGTTATTGTGGTGCCGTTTCGCGTCGCAAAGTGTTCCATATGTTGCTGCAGTCGGCCAGAGATCTGATTTGGCACACAATCCTGCTAGCCGGATTGTTGTTCGCCGCGGCATGCTCGACGCCGGGACCGGTCGCGACGGAAAACGCGCGTTCGACGGCAGGCCATGCGACGCAGAAGCCCGCCGATACGCGCGGCGACAGGGTTGCAGAGATCGCCATTAGCCAGGTTGGCGTACCTTATCGGTACGGCGGTGCTTCGACCAACGGTTTCGATTGCAGTGGCCTGGTGTACTACTCGTACGCGAGGGCAGGCAAGGCCGTGCCGCGCACGACCGCGGGCCTTTGGCAGAGCGCACGACCGGTTGCACACGCCGAACTGCAATCGGGTGACGTGCTGTTTTTCCGCATCGAGGGAAAGATGTCGCACGTCGGAGTGTACGTGGGAGCAGGGCAGTTCGTGCACGCACCGGCGTCCGGGAGACAGGTGTCGGTCGAATCGCTGGATTCGGATTTCTACAGCCTGGCCTTCATCCGCGGCGGTCGGCTGTAACTCAAGCGGGAACGGGAGCGCCGCGCAATTCCCCGTTGCGAGTCGTCAGGCGCCTTCCTCGGACACGATGAAAAGTTTGAGCTGGTCCGCCAGGCCTTTACAGGCTTTCGCCTGGGTGCGTGCTATGAGCGGGATCGGAATGACGATTGCCGGCAGAAACGAGGTGCCACTGACGTCGGCGCTGACCGAGCCCGCATCCTCCAGGCCGCTGAGATCCCACACCGAGGCCTGGTACTTGGAATCGTTCTGCCACCAGGCAAAACCGAAACAGCCACCACCGCCGGGGCCGGCTGCGCAGGACATGCTGCCGCCGCCCGCGACCCGGTCGGTGTCACCGTCCAGCCAGACGACATAGCGCACGCCCTTTTCTGCAATTTTCTCGGGGACCCCGGGGCGCTGCATCAGGTCCGGCAGACCCTTGGTCTCTGCCGGCGCGGTGCGGGGTTCGAACCAGGGAAACAGGGCGTCGACGAATTCATTGTTCGGTACGACGCGCAGGCCGGACGAACCGCGCCCGACTGCATCTCCGACGCAAGCTATGAACTTCGCCTCCGTTTCATTGCCAAGGTGATAACTCTTCGCCATGATGACGACGCCTTCACCTTCCGCAATGCCCGTCTGGGATTCGCGCACACCCTCGACGCGAGAGGTGACGCAGCCTGCAAGCAGCGCGCCGGCGGCAGCAACAAGAATGAACTTGTGCGATAACGCCAGGCGGGATTTGATATTACATGCCCGAGTCATCAACGGGTTCCTCCGTAGCGGTGGTCTGCATGACCTTCTCGGCCGGCGCATCTTCTGCGGGCTGGGGAGTGGTCAGCATGGGCGGGCCCTGAGTGGCCGCACTCAGCTTGCTTATACCAGTAGCCTTGTCCATTTGCAGTATTACCAGTGCGGCGGCGTCGCGCATTGCCAGCACCGCGGCCCTGCGCAACGCCTCGTCCGAGCCGAAAGTCGTGGTAAGCGACTTGCCGTAAGCGCTGATCGGCCAGTTGGCAATTTCGTTACCCTGATCGTCGAAAATCTTGATGCGATAGCGAATCCAGACGGCAAATTCCTCCGTCTGGCTTTGCGAAGGTACCGAGAATTCGAATGCATCGATCGACGGTTCGATATAGGCGTCAATGGTCAGGTCGCGCGGGTCCGTGCCCGCCTGGATGACGCGAAAGTCGGTAAACATCGACCCGAACAGCTGCGTGAACAGCATTTCATTCGCCCGGCCAAGGTCTATGCTCCACTTTTCCTTGCCGATGACCACTTCTTCGTGGACAAAGTGTGCGAAGTTGTCGGGATACCGCGCGGCGACGGACAGTGGCAACTTGTCTATCAGCGGCTCCGGTATGGTTGGATCGACAAGCTTCACCTGCGAGCCACCGCAGGCGCCGAGCGTCACCGCAAGGGCAGCAATTGCACAAGCCCTGAGCTTTATCGATCTCAAGATGCCGTGTCCCCGGAGACGTCCAATGGAAGCCTGTTGATGCCTACTATGAGCGGGTCTCGCTGCCAGAGTTCCGCAAAAATCCGACGATTACATGCGCTACTGACTTTAGACCGGGTTCCCCGGCAGCGCAACCGAGCCGACTATTGCCAGCCGTCGTTTATCCGCAGGCGATTTGTTCCGATACGCAATTGATTAGCATGGTAATTCCTTGCCTGCAGCCGGATAGTCAATGGCTGCACCCGGGAATGGCGTTCAAGCGCGCCACTCGAGCGGCGGTTCAAGCATCGCAGCAGCCTGCTCGCGTAGCGTCAGAATGTGTTCGCCCCAGTAGCTTTCCGTATTGAACCACGGAAAGGCGATCCTGAATGCCGGGTCTTCCCATCGTCTGGCGAGCCAGGCCGCATAGTGCATGATCCGCAGCGTTCGCAATGCCTCGATCAGGTTGAGTTCGCGCGCATCGAAACGGCGAAATTCGCGGTATCCGTCCAACAGTATGTCAAGTTGCGGCGTCTGCTCCTGGCGATTTCCCGAGAGGAACATCCAGAGATCCTGTATTGCCGGTCCGCTGCGCGCGTCGTCGAGATCCACGATATGCAGGGCATCGCCGGCGACCAGCACGTTGCCGGGATGAAAATCGCCGTGCAGGCGTATCTGTCGGTATTGTCCACATCGATCGAAACATGCTTCTGCGTACTCGCAGACCAGCTGCGTGATGGCCTGGTACGCGGCGACGAGGTCGGAGGGGATGAAGTCCGTCTGGAGCAAGTAGTCGGCGGATTCGTAACCATAACTTTCGATCGTGATCGTCGGGCGATGCCGAAATGCGCTTGACTCGCCGGCGAGATGAATTCTTGCGACCAGCCGCCCGAGCTGGCGTTGCAGGTCCGCATTGTCGAGGTCCGGGGCACGCCCGCCCCGACGCGGTGCGACGGCGATGCGGAAAAGGCCGCAATGATGCAGCGTCCGGCCGTCGATGGTGAGTGGTGCGACGACAGGTATGTCGTGTGCGGCCAGTTCCAGCGTGAACGCGTGTTCTTCGAGGATTGCTTCGTCGCTCCAGCGTCCAGGGCGGTAGAATTTCGCCACCACCGGCTCGGAATCCTCGATACCAACCTGGTAGACACGATTCTCGTAGCTGTTCAGAGCGAGGAATCGGCCGTCACAGCGGAAGCCCAGGCTTTCCAAGGCACCCAGTATGTCGTCGGGTTTCAGGTCGCGAAAAGCGAGAGTGGATGCGGCGGATTCTTCCATCGCTGCCCTGACTAACCGGCCTTCGCGCGCGCGTCGCGTTTGCGCCCCGATTCCGTTAGCACCTTCTTGCGCAGCCGGAGTCGGACCGGAGTGACCTCGAGCAATTCGTCGTCGTCGATGAATTCCAGTGCCTGCTCCAGCGAATACCGCACCGGCGGCGTCAGCACGATGTTTTCGTCGCTGCCGGCGGCCCGAATATTGGTCAGTTGTTTGCCCTTGGTCGGGTTGACGACCAGGTCGTTGTTGCGACTGTGAATGCCGACGATCATGCCTTCGTACACCTGCTCGCCATGTCCGATCATCAATCGGCCGCGCTCCTGCAGATTGAACAGTGCATAGGCCAGCGCTTTGCCCTGGACCATGGACACCAGGACTCCGTTGATGCGCTGCCCAAGCGTTCCGGGTATGAGCCGGTCGTAACGGTCGAAAACATGGTAGATGAGGCCGGTACCGGCCGTGGCGGTCAGGTACTCGGTGCGAAAGCCGATGAGTCCCCGGGTCGGGATGCGGTAGTCCAAGCGAACACGGCCGCGGCCGTCCGGCAACATGTTTTGCAACTCGCCACGTCTGTCGGCCAGCCGCGTCATGACCGCACCCTGGTATTGCTCCTCGAAATCGACCGTCAATTGCTCCCAGGGCTCCAGGCGCACGCCGTTCTCCTCGTGAACGATGACCTCCGGTCTGGACACGGCGAGTTCGAATCCCTCGCGCCGCATCGTTTCGATCAGGACGGACAGGTGCAGTTCGCCACGACCGGAGACACGGAACTTGTCAGGGTCTTCCGTATTTGCGACGCGCAACGCAACGTTGTGCTTCAGCTCCTGGTCCAGGCGCTCGCGGATCTGGCGGCTGGTCAGGTACTTGCCTTCCTGTCCGGCGAATGGTGACTTGTTCACCTGGAACGTCATGCTGATGGTCGGTTCATCCACTGCGAGCGGCGGCAAGGCCTCCGGTCGTTCCCTGCTGCACACAGTGTCCGAGATGTTGAGTTCGTCGATACCGCTGAACACGACGATATCGCCGGCACTGGCCTGAGGCGTCTTGTGCTTTTCGAGCCCGTGGAATTCGAAGATCTCGAGTACCCGGGCATTGCGCTGGCTGCCGTCCGCCGCGACCACGGTCACCGGCATGTTGGTCCGTACCTCACCGCGTCGGATACGCGCAATGCCCAGCACGCCGACGTAGGGATCGTAGGCGAGGCTGGAAACCTGCATTTGCAGCGGGCCGTCAAAGGCGACTTCGGGCGGCTTGACGTGCTTGACGATGGTCTCGAACAGCGGCTGCATGTCGCCGGTGGTCGCCGTCGAATCGTGGCTGGCATAACCTTTCAACGCCGACGTGTAAATGACCGGGAAATCCAGCTGCTGGTCGTTTGCACCGAGACGATCGAAGAGATCGAAGGTCTGATTGAGCACCCACGCGGGGCGCGCGCCGTCGCGGTCTATCTTGTTGATGACCACGACCGGCACCAGGCCGCGGGCAAAGGCCTTCTGCGTTACAAACCGGGTCTGCGGCATGGGTCCGTCGACCGCGTCGACCAGTAACAAGACGCTGTCCACCATCGACAGCACACGCTCGACCTCGCCGCCAAAATCCGCATGCCCGGGGGTATCGACGATGTTGATGTGGTAACCGTTCCACTGGATAGCCGTATTCTTCGCCAGGATCGTGATACCCCGTTCGCGCTCGAGGACGTTGGAGTCCATCACCCGGTCGGGGGCTTCGGACCGGGGCCCCAGCGTTCCCGACTGCTGCAAGAGCTTGTCCACCAGGGTCGTCTTGCCATGGTCGACATGCGCAATGATGGCGATGTTTCTAATATGCTGTACGTCGGTCATAGTCGTCAGTCATAGTGGTCGGTCATATTCGGGTATTCGGCAGGCAGGGCGGCGGATTATAGTGACGGCAGGCCGGAATTGATACGGCTTCGCGGCGGCACGGAATCGCCATGGGAAA